>JBJEWG010000223.1:0-1739 GCA_051884935.1 Kiritimatiellia bacterium
GTAGTCCTCCAGGTTCTCCGGGTCGCGCACCACCACCGTCACGCCGTCCGCGAGGTGGCACGCCTTCGCGATCTTGAGCGGTTCGCGGCGCGCGAAGAGCTCGCGCGCGGTGAGTTCGAGGCGCGCCGTGACGGTGACATTTCCATTGGCGACCGTGCCCGCGCCGGCGAGGGCGGAGACCGTCGCGTCGTGGTCCGCGAGGTCGAGCACCGCGCCCTCCCACACCTCCGCCGGCGTGTTGGCCGGGAACGTATCCGCGTTCGCGAAACGGAGGCGGCCGGATTCGACGATCGTGCCGCCCGTGTAGGTCTGCGGGGCGTGGATGTTGAGATCGACCGCCCCGCGCTTCACGAGGGCGCCGCCGGAGGGGTTTGCCTCCAGCGTGTAGGCGCACTCGTGGCGCGTCTTGCCGTCCGGGCTGTAGACGTAGACCTTCGTCGTCTCGTCGTAGTCGCAGCCGCCGGAGGTGACGGTCACGCCCGTGAGCTTCTCCGCGCGGAAGTCGAAGTCGGCGAACGCCGAGGCGCCGTAGCTGCCCTCGGGGCCCTCGATGTCGATGATCGCGGGCGCGGCGTAGGCGAGCGCGGCGAACTCCTCCGTCGCGGGGAGGGTGATGGACGCGATGCGCCGCCCGGTGGGCGCGGAGAGGGAGAACGGGAATTCGCTGGCCGAGGTCGTCGCGAGTTCGTTGTTCGAGTTCAGACAGCCCGAGGTGTCGAGGACGAGGCCGCCCGCGTGGATGACGAAGTGGTCCGGCGAACGCTTGAAGAACTCGGAGCTGTTCGAGTCGACGTGGTTCCAGCCGTAGGCGAAGGTCGGCTTGAGGATGCCGCCGTCGGCGTTGATCGTCACGCACGAGGGGGCGGGGCGGCCTTTCTTGCAGAGGAAGCGGCGCGCCTCGAACGTGCCGCCGCGCGTGAGGTTCACGACGTTCGTGCTGACGTTCGTCGCGCAGCCGATCTCGATCGTCTCCGTCCGGAGGAGCGTGTCGGGCCCCGTGACGGTGAGCGTGGCGACGCCGCCGTCGGGCGCGAGCCTCAGGCGCGTGCCGGCGCCGTTCGGAAGATCCTGAACGAGGATCGTGTCGTTCGTGCCGCCCGCGATGTAGGCGGTCGCCGTGCCCTGCCGATCGACGATGGAGAGCACGCCGTTCCGTTCGAGGTCGAAGAGGCCGCCTTTCTGCACGAGCACGCCCTGCCCCCCGCGCGCGCCGACGTAGACGGCGTTGCTGAAGGTGGAGCAGCCGCCCTCCTGCACCCAGGCGCCGTAGGAGCCGATGTTCTCGCCGATGTAGTTGTCCCCAATGGAGTGGAACTCGCCGCCCGTCTGCCAGATGGCGTTGCGCGAATTGCCGCCGTTCCCGAGGCGCAGCATGGTGTTGGAGAGGAGTCCGCCGCCGAGCCAGAACCTCGTGCCGACGCCCTGGAACGCAAAGCCCTGAAGCACGCGCTGGACGTCCGACGTCGCGACCACCCACCCTGTCGTGTTGGGGGAGAGTATGGGGAAGGCTTTGCCTTTGTCGGGCGCGCTGACGGGGCCGTGGAGATAGAAGGTGCCGCTGCCGACGAGGTAAATCCTGTTCTCATAGGTCAGCGGACCGTGGAAGGAGAGGGCTTCATTGGGGTTTTTGACCGTGAAGTAGAAGCCGCTCTCGGGGTTGGGGCGGGCGACGGTGACGGCCTGGCCGAACCCGTTCCGCGTGGCCTTCCCGGGGGCGTTCCACGGCGAAGCGCTGCTGG
>JBJEWG010000224.1:0-8770 GCA_051884935.1 Kiritimatiellia bacterium
ATCGTCGGCGGCGACGTGATCGAGCTCGGGGCGATCGTCGTGGACAAGGGCGGCATCTTCTCGGTCGAGGACGAGGCCATCACCTGGGACGTGCCCGGCGGCATCACGCTGAAGGGGGAGGGCCGTCTCCTCTACCGGTACGACCGCGTGCCGCTGCCCGTGACGATCCCGGACGGCGAGACCGGCATCTACGAAGCCAACAGCGCGACCGGCAACCAGGACGGCCCCACCACCGTCGGCGCGGGCGCGACGCTCAAGCTCGCCGGCAACGGCTCGACCCTGTTCATCAATGGCCTGGTGGTCAACAACGGCGTGATCCAGGCGGTCGGCAACGGGCCGTACCTCAACGGCGAGATGAGCGGCGACGGCCTCGTGCAGTCCGCCGGCGCCTATATCCGCATGGCGGGCGGTCTGCGCGCGGGGACGCTCCGCCTCGATCTCGCGGGCGGCGTCGATCTCGGCTGCCCCGCCGCGGCGGGCTATCCGCAGGTGGCGAACCCGGTGGACGCCGAGGGGGCGCCCCTCACGGCGAAGGGGACCATCTACCTGCGCGCGCGGGGCGGCGCGATCGGCGAATCGTGGAACTCGTTCTTCAGCTCGACGAAGGAGGGCGGCCACACCGTCTACAGCTACAACGAGACGGCGAACGTCACGACCTGTCTCGACCACGTGACGTGGGAGCTCTGCGCGCTGCGGCAGGCCCAGGGGACGGGCGAGAGCCACATCCGCCTGGTCAACGGCTCGAAGGTGACGGTGACGAACGATGTCGTGATGGGGTATGCGAACGGCCCGCGCTCCGCCTCGCTGTACCTCGAAGGCGGCACGGAGATGTCCGTGCTGGGGTCGGGCAACGACGCGCTCGCGCTGGGTCAGTGGAGCGGCCCCTCGAACGGCGTCTATCAGGTGACCGTCGATGGCGCGCGGCTGGAGGTGCCGAACGCCATCATCCGCGTGGGCAAGGACGGCCCCTACGGCTACTTTACCGCGAAGAACGGCGCGGTGGTCAGGGCGAAGGGCATCGGCTCGCGCGTCTCGTTCGGGGACGGCTACGGTGCGACCAACTACACGAACGGCGACGAGTGCGTCACGCTGCAGAGCGGCGCGACGATGGAGCTCGGCGAAGGCGGGCTGCGCGGCGCCATCGCCCGGCCCGATCTGCCGAACTTCGACTTCGAGGACGGCACGCTCCGCGCGCTGGCGGACTGGACGTATCCTGGCGACTGGCCGCAGATCGCGTTCGGCTCGGACGGCGCGCGCGCCGGCAGGGTCGTCTTCGACCTCAACGGCAAGAACGTGGGGCTGAAGGCCGCGATTGGCGGCGCGAGCGAAGTGGAGCTGAAGGGGCCCGGCACGTTCACGACGTACACGGACATCCAGTCGCAGCCCATCGGCAAGTGGACGGTCGATTCGGGCGTGACGGCGGACTTCTCGGGCTTCACCGGCTTCGCGGGCGGGCTTGAGCTCGGCGAGGGCGTCTCCGCGAAGATGAACCTGAACGTGCAGGACGGCGCCGAGGAGGGGCTGGTCGAGTTCGGCCTCTTCCCGAAGAGCACGCTCACGCGCCCGAAGGGCCACCTCGGGCCGCTCTCCATGCGCCTCGACAACATGGCGCTGCTGCATTCCAGCCGCGGCGAGGGCCAGAAGATGCAGAACGTCGGCCTCCTCTGGCGCGGGCAGTTCCACGTGGCCGAGGAGGAGACGGGCACTTGGCACTTCGGCGGCACGTTCGACGACAACATCTACTTCGAGATCGACGGCGAGGAGGTGCTCACGAGCACGAGCTGGAACGGCGTCGCAACCGGGGCGCGCGAACTGGACGCGGGCTGGCACGACTTCCGCGTGGCGGCGGCCGACGGCACGGGCGGGCAGGGCCCGGCGGCCGCCAACGGCTGGTCGGGCGCGATGGGCCTGGGGTGGACGCGGTTCGCGCCGGCGGACGACGACGCGGCGAAGCGGGCCTCCACCTACACGAAGTTCGACCCCTCGACGCTGCGGATGCGCCCCTCGCGCGACGCATTCACGGGCGCCCGCTGGATGAGGGGCCACGGCCCGCTCAACGAAGGCACGTGGGAGAAGTACGAGGACCCGCTTCTGGAGTCCTACACGAACATATACGCGGCCCTCGACGCGATCACGAACGGCATCCGCTGCATCAACTCCAAGGCGTGGTCGGACGGCCCATCGCACTGCGCCCGCTTCCTGGGCTACTTCAAGGTGGAGGACGCGCAGGCGGGCGACTGGAGCTTCAAGGGGCAGTACGACGACCGCATCGCCCTGCGCATCGACGGGCGGAAGGTGCTCTCCACGACGTCGTGGGACGCGGCGGCGACGGGCACGGTCGCGCTCGACGCCGGCTGGCACGCCTTCGACATCCGCGTGGGCGACGGCACGGGCGGGTGGGGCGCGCAGCTGAAGGACGCGGACGGCAACGACGCGGCGCTCGTCGCCACGACGCCGGGCGGCCGGGCCACGGCGTTCGACGAGCGCGCGTTCAAGATCGCCGCGAGCATCTTCGACATCGCCCACGCGGCGGGCGCGGGGCTGGGCGGCGACATCCTGCTGAACGCGGGCTCGACGCTTGAGAACCTGGGCACGCGCGGGTACTGCCCGATCGGCGGGCGCCTGCTGGGCCGCGGCGCGGGCACGCTGAAGGGCCGCTTCCGCATGGTCGGCGGCACGCTCGTCGTCCCGGGGCCGGGGCCGCGCGTCGGGCTTGAGACGCGGTTCGCGAATGCGGATGCGCAGTTCCTCGCGGGGCTTGGCGCCATCGAGCTCGACCTCGCGGGCAAGCCGACCTTCAGCACCGCGACGATCTGCGACGCCTACGGCCTCACGGCGGCGGACGCGGCGAAGATCCCGGTGACGGCGACGATCGCGGGCGCGGACGACGCGACGGTGGAGAAGTACGCCGATGCGTTCTCGGCGACCGTGAAGGACGGCAAGCTGGTCGTTCTGAACGCCCGCGGCGGCGGGTGCGTGATCTACCTGCGGTAGCGAAGTCCCGCGACGCGGGAACTTTTCTCGGTGCCATTCTGCCCGGATTGTGGTAGAATGGCACCATGAAAACCGTAAAAGCCCTCGTTGCCCTGGTTGTTGCGACGCTCGTCTCGTCGTCCGTCTTCGCCGCGCGCACGGATAATCCGACGCTGCGCATCATGCCGCTGGGTGACTCGATCACCTACGGCTCCTGTTCGGAGGGCGGCGGCGGCTACCGCGCGCCCCTCTGGCGACTGCTCACGAACGGCAACTACAACGTCGATTTCGTCGGCACGCAGACGAGCAACCCCCGCAAGGACGGCACGCTCGGCGACGTGGACCACGAGGGGCACGGCGGCTGGAAGCTCTCCAGTCCGACGGTCGGCGTCTACGAGAACATCAACGGCTGGTTCGCGCGGATCCGCGATCCGCACGTGATCCTGCTCCACCTCGGCACGAACGACACGGGCGACGGCGAGAAGACGTTCTGCGAGTCGGCGACGAACCGCCTCGTGAAGCTGCTGGACCGCATCCACGCCTGCCAGCCCTCCGCGAAGATCGTGGTGACGACCCTTCTGCGCCGCATCGGCAACAGCTCGAACGACCAGAGGCGCGAGTGGATCGAGCGCGCCTACAATCCTTATATAGAGGGCATCGTGGCCGAGCAGCGCGCGAAGGGGCAGGACGCCTACTTCCTCGACATGTGCGGCGCGGTGACGGACGACGGGCTCTACACGGACGGGCTTCACCCGAAGGACGCGGGCTACGCGATGATGGCGAACGCCTGGTACGCGAAGATCCAGGAAATCGTGCCCGACCCGACGGCCTGCGGCGGCGTCAACACGCCCGCCGTCGTCGATGCGGCCGTCACGCCGACGGTCGGCGGTACGCGGGTTTCGCTCACCTTCAACCAGCCGATGGACGCCGAGCAGCTCGCGGACGCGGCGACGTGGCAGGTGACGGGCGCCTCCGCGCCCTGGACCGCGACGGCCTCGAACGACGGCCGGTCGGTCGTGTTCGCCTTCTCCCCCGCCGACTTCGGCCAGGCGGTGACGATCGCCGCGACGGGCCTTCGCACGGCCGAGGCCCCGCAGGCGACCTGCGACCTCGCGCGCGGCTTCACGCTCCTGCGCGCGGCGGGCATCGAGAACAACGTGCCCGCCGCCGACCGCGCGGGCTACGAGCTCGTCTACGACATCGACATCCCCGTCGCGGCGAGGTACCAGTACGGCCTGCCCGCCTACGCGGTGGACAACCACGCGAAGATCGGCGCGTTCTCGCGCGTGGCCTACTACCTCGAACTCCAGAAGCCCGACGGTGACGTGCAGTATGTGTGGGCGGCGATGGACGCCTTCACGGACGACGCGGGCAGGATCGGCGTGCCGACGGGGTGGACCTTCCAGAAGGACGTCTCGAACCTCTTCCTCCAGTCCAACGTCGCCGGCCTGCGCACGAACGAGACGATCGCGGCGGGCAACATCGAGTTCTGGCCGTACACCTACAAGCCGAAGAACGCGCGCGGCCTGGCGGGCGCGACGGACGATCTCTTCGACCACGACGATTCGCCGGACGACCCCGGCAGCTACTACGGCTCGATGCAGGTGCACGACACGGAACGGGCCTGCTGCGTCTTCGCGTGGAACCGCTGGGCCTCCGGGACGGACGCCTGCGACGTGGGCATCGGCGCGAGCGCGGTGAAGCCGACGGCGACGGACTGGACGCAGAGCTACAACACCAGGGACTACACGCTCAGGCACCTGCAGGTCTACGCGCTGCCGGTGGCGGCCACCACGCCCCCCACGGTCGTCTCCGCCACGCGGGACGCGGTGGGGCGCCGCATCACGGTGACGTTCTCGATGCCGGTCGCGGACGGTTCGCTGGCGGCCTGCTTCGCGCTGAAGGGCGGCCGCGTCACGAAGGTGGCCCGCTCCGACGAGGACTATTCCGTCGTCTTCATCGACTACGTGCCGGACGGCGCGGAGCCCGAGCTGACCATCGCGGGCGTGCACGAGGCCTCGTGCGCGCTGCTGCCGATGGCGGGGGCCGTGACGGTGAAGCCGGCCGTGCAGGGCGTGCCGCAGGAGGTCGCCGACCTCGTGGGCGCGGACCTCACGGCGGGATACGACGTCCTCTACAAGCTCGACATCCCCGCGACGCACGTGAACTGGCTCACGGCCGAGAACGGCCACACGGCGGTGCCCTACGCGGTGAGCCGCGAGGACTACCCGGCGAACGTGGACCGCGTGGCCTACCTGATGGAACTGCGCGGCAACGGCGGGTACAAGTGGGTGTGGGTGTCGATGGACGCCTTCTCGCCCGACGTCCGGAAGTTCGGCGTGCCGATCTCCGCGGACCGCGCGGCCAAGCAGGCGTGGGTGAAGAACATGGACGTGAAGTCGAACGTCGCCGGCATCGTGAACGGCACGAACATGGACGGCGGCTTCATCGAGTTCTGGCACATGAACTACTCCAACCCGAATGCGTTCGGCGTGCCGGGCGCGTCGGACAACACCTACGACTTCGGCGACTCGATGACGCCCAGCGGCGGCTTCGGCTGCATGCAGGTGCACAGCGTGACGAACCGGCAGACGCTCTTCGCGTTCAACAACTTCGGCACGAACAACTCGGAGCCCTCCTGCCTGGGCATCGGCAACGACACCTACAAGACCGGCAACGGCGTGAACCCCGACTGGACGTTCCACTACACGGCGGGCGAGTACACGTTCCGCCGGCTCTGGGTGTTCGTGCGGCCGGGCGCGCCGCGCGTCGAGGCGGCCCCCGCGCCGGCGGCCGTGGCGGCGAACGTCCCCGACGCCGCGAACTTCAACCTCCTCTACACGCTGGAGATCCCCGCCTCGGGCATGATGGCGACGAACCCGGCGCGCTACGCGGCCTACCACACGGTGGACAACCGCGCGAAGTACGCGGGCGCGAAGCCCTCCCGCGTGGCCTACTACCTTGAGCTCGTGAAGCCGAACGGCGAGACGAACTGGTGCTGGACGGCCTTCAACGGCTTCACGGACGACCTTGCGCGCTACTCGCTGCCCACGAAGTACGCGGAGCTCGTGCAGCAGCGCGTCAGCGGGCTCGACGTGCGGTCCAACGTGCCGGGCGTGACGGAGGTGACGGACTGCGGGACGGGCAACGTCGAGTTCTTCCCGCTCGACTACGGCACCGAGTGCAGGCTGGGGCTCGCCGGCGCGAAGGGCGACCAGTACGACTTCGACGACACGCCCCGCAACAGCGGCGGCCACGGCTGCATGCAGGTGCACAACTGGGGCGCGAAGCAGACGTGCTGGGCCCTCAGCCATCTCAACAACTCCGGCCAGACCGAGCTCGGCATCGGCAACTACTCGGCGACGCGGACGGACTGGACGCTGATCAGCACGGGCGCCAGCTACGCGAGCCGCAGGCTCCACGTGTTCGTGCGGTTCGACGCGGCCGCCGCCGACCACTCGCCCGCGCCGTCGATCCGCCGCATCGTCGCCGCGCGCGACGGCGCGAAGGTGTGCGTGGCGTTCACCGCCGAACCGTCGGCGGAGTGGGACGCCGCGCTCTACGAGATCGCGACCGTGCGGAACGGCGCGACGGTGAAGAGCGTCGCGCGCTCGCCGTTCGACCCCCGCGAGTACATCCTCACGCTCACGCGCCCGCTGCCCGCGGGAGAGACCTTCACGCTGAGGGGAACCGTGCCGCGCGCGAGCGGCGACGTGGCGTTCACAAAGACCTTCACGACGCCGACGGCGGCCTTCGCCGCGCCGCACCTCACGGCGGAGAACATCCCCGAGCTCGGCGACTACCGGCTCGTGAACGAGTTCGCGTTCCCCGGCTCCGGCGTCTCGATCACCGCCAACGGCGCGGACTACACGGTGGACGAGTCCCGCTTCGGCGTGGAGCCGTTCGACCGCGTGGCCTACTACCTTGAGCTCGAAGGAACGAACGGCGTGACGCAGTGGGCGTGGGCGTCGATGGACGCCTTCACGGCGGACGCGTCGAAGCTGGGCCTGCCGACCGTGCAGCGCGACATCTTCTTCCAGCGGTACGTGGAGAACCTCACGGTCCGCTCCGGCGCGGAGGGGGCGGCCCCAGCCGCCGTGGCGGGCTCGTTCGCGCGCGGCAACATCGAGATCTGGCCGTGCAACTACTCCGAGCCCGCGGGGCTGGGCGTCCCCGGCGGGAGTTCCGGCGTCTTCGACTTCGACGACACGCCGGCCTACTACGACGGCCTGCACGCCGGGCACGGCTGTTTGCAGGTGCACGACTACCTGAACGGGCGCTCCGTGATCGCGATCAGCTGCCTGAACGGCACGCCGGCGCTCGGCATCGGCAGCGACACGGTTCGGACCTCGGCCGGACTCCACCCGGACTGGACGCACCATTCGAACGCGGCGCAGTTCAGGGCGCGCCGCTTCTACGTGTTCGTGCGGCCGACGGCGGCCTCGACGGGCGCGGCGTTCGACCGCGAGCCCGCGGACGCGACGCTGGACGTGGGCGGGCGCACGTCGCTCACGGCCCACGCGCCGGGCGCGGCGGGCTACCGCTGGCTCGTGGACGGCGCGGTCGTCCCCGGCGCGACGGGCCCCGTGCTGAACCTCGCCGACCTCGCGGCGGGCGCGCACACGGTGCAGGCCGTCGCGATCTTCGCCGACGGAAGCCAGACGCTGGGCCGCACGACCACGATCACGGTCGCCTGGCCGGAGGAGGTCCAGACCCAGACGATCCGCATCATGCCGCTCGGCGACTCCATCACGCAGGGCGTGGAGGGCGACAAGAGTGGCTACAAAGGCGGCTACCGCCGCAAGCTCTACGAGAAGCTCGTCGCGGCGAACTACCGCGTGGACTTCGTGGGGTCCACCACGGCGGACTCCGGCGACATGGCCGACCCGCAGCACGAGGGCCACAGCGGCTGGTGGATCACGCACGCCGAGAAGGGCCTCTACGAGAACATCCTCAAGTGGTCCGCCGGCATCCTGAACCCGCACGTGGTGCTGATGCTGATCGGCACGAACGACACGGGCGACGGCGAGACGTTCAAGACGAAGATCGACGCGCTCGACCGGCTGATCGACCGCGTCGCCGAGGCGCATCCGGGCGCGTACATCATCGTCTCGCCGCTGCTGGAACGCGGCGGCACCGCGTACGACAACATCCAGACGTACTTCAACCCGTTCGTGCGCGACCGCGTGCTCGGCCACCAGCTGAAGGGGCAGAAGGTCCGCTTCTGGGACGTCGCCTCGTACGTGCCGCTGGCCGACATGGGCGACAAGCTCCACCCGGGCGAGGTGGGCTACGAGAAGATGGCCCAGGGCTGGTTCGACGCGATCACCGACATCTGGCCCACGCCGATGGCGGTGGCGGTGGACAACACGCCGGGCATCCTCTCCTTCACGGTGGACCAGGAGACGCGCGCGGCGTGCACGGTGGCGTTCAATACGCCGCTCGACGCGGCGACGGCGACCGACGCGGCGAACTGGTCGATCACGGGCGGCGCCGTGGCGGGCGTCTCGCTCTCCTCCGACGCGCGCACCGCGACGGTCTCGTTCGCGGCGCCGCTCGCGGCCGACGCCGCCTACACGCTGACGGTGGCGGGCGTGATGGACGCGGCGCGCACGGCGGCGATGCCGGCGACGGCGCGCGCGTTCTACCTCTCGATCCCGCAGGGCGTGGCGAACCACGTGCCGGCCGAGGAGCTGGCGCAGTACGAGCAGATCTACTCCCTCGAAATCCTGCCCCGGGACACGCAGTACGACCAGAACACGGTGAAGTACCAGGTGGACAACCATCGGATGGCGCA
>JBJEWG010000225.1:0-1720 GCA_051884935.1 Kiritimatiellia bacterium
CTCGTGGTGGCGGGCGGCGAGCTGCGCCTCGCCGACCCCGAGCGCGCGCGGCGCGTGGTGCCGGGCGCGACGGTGCGCGCGGCGATTCCCGAGGCCGACTTCGAGGGCTATCCGGCCACCGCTCCCTCGGAGGCCTTTTCCCATATTCTGGACGGAGCCGAGTCGCGGGGCTGGCACGCAGTCGTGCCGGACCGCATCGACGGAAAGGACGAGAGCGACGTGTTCTTCTTCGATCAGTTGAAGGGGAGCCCGAAATACTGGAACTTGATTCTTCAGGACGAGGCGAGCGGCGTGCTGGCCGTGAAGAACAACGCCTCGGCCTGGTGCGAGGTGCAGGTGCCCGAGGACGGGGAGTATGTGCTGAGTTTCCGGGCCGCGCCGCGCAGGGACCACTCCGGCGAGCAGCTGGACGTGATGATCGGGCCCGACGCGGAGTCGCTCGTCTCGTGCGGCCCCTTCAGGCCCCGGTGCAACGCCTGGGTCACGTACACCCTGCTGCCCGTGCGCCTCGCGAAGGGGACGCACCAGCTCTGGCTGAAGTCCAAGATGCTGAACACGGACCGCTGCACGCAGTTCGACGACTTTCGGCTGGAGCGGGTGGCGGAGACGGACGTGTGGAACCTCCCCAACGGCGGCTTCGAGGTGCACGCCGCGGGCTTCGACGAGGGCGCGTTCAGCGGCGCGAACGCGGCGCGCGTGCCGGGCTTCGCGGTGACGCCCGGCGAGAGCGGGGACGGCGAGGGGGAGGCGTGCGCGTTCTCGACCTTCTCGGTGCGTGGCGTGGCGGGCGACTGGTTCTTCAACCGTCCGTGGAACCGCCTCGGCGGCGAGACGCAGTTTCACATGACCGGGCGCGGGACGAAGCTGGAGACGACGTTCACGCCGCCGGCCGGCGTGTGGCGCCTCCGCGCGGACCTCTGCCTCTGGCGCCCGACCGATCGGAGCGCGAAGGGGTACACCGTCGCGGCCCGGATCGGCGCCGGCGACGAGACGGTTTCACTGGGCGAGGTCTCGGTCTGGTCCGCGAAGATGGGCCCGATGGACTGGCCCGGGACCTTCGCGGCGGACGGCGCCACGCCGGTGACGCTCGTCCTCACGGGCGCGGCGCCGTATGGCTGGGACTACGGGCACGGCCTTCTCGACAACCTGGCGCTGGTGCGCGCGTCGGCGCCGGGGCGGAACCTGCTCGCGAACGGCGGGTTCGAGTCGGCGGACGACTTCGTGTGGGAGGTCGCCGTCACGCCGAAGCCGAGCGGAGTCAACGGGTCCGAGCCCCTGAGCTACGACAACGGGCCCTACTACCGGAAGTGGTTCGGCGCGGAGTGGTTCGAGGGTGGCCGCTGCATGAGGCTGGTGAACGACGACGTGATCGCGCAGCGCGTGACGTTCCCGGAGGGGGGCCTCTACCGCTTCTCCGCCAATATGGCATCGCGGAGCACGCCGGGGTCGGGCGACTTCGGGAGCGGGCTGAACCCGGTCGCGTTCTTCCTCGCCCGGGACGGCGTGACGAACTGGCTCGGGTGCACGGACTCGGTGATGATGACGAACTACCACGAATACGCCTTCATCGCCAACATCCCGGCGGCGGGCACGTACGACGTCGGGTTCCGGGGACAGTCCGCGTGGGGCGGCGAGGGCACGCCGTCGGTCGATCGCACGACGCTGATCGACGCGGCCCAGCTCTACCGCGTCGAGACGGAGCGGCCGATCGGCCTGCCCC
>JBJEWG010000226.1:0-1715 GCA_051884935.1 Kiritimatiellia bacterium
AACAAGGTGGCGAAGATCGTGCGCGAGGAGATGGACCGCGCGGGCGCGCAGGAGATCGTGATGCCGATTCTCCAGCCGGCCGAGCTCTGGAAGACGAGCGGGCGCTGGGAGTCGATGGGGCCGGGAATGTTCCGCCTACAGGACCGCGGGCAGCACGCCTACGCGCTGAGCCCCACGGCCGAGGAGCTCGTGACCGACCTCGCGAAGGGCGTGGTCAACTCCTACCGCCAGCTGCCCGTGACGCTGTACCAGATCCAGTGGAAGTTCCGCGACGAGATCCGTCCGCGCTTCGGGCTGATGCGCTCGAAGGAGTTCCTGATGAAGGACGCCTACTCGTTCGACACCTCCCTTGAGGCGGCGGACGCGAGCTACACGGCGATGTTCAACGCCTACCAGCGCATCTTCGCGCGCTGCGGCCTCAAGGCGTACCCGGTGGAGGCCGACACGGGCGACATCGGCGGCAAGTTCTCCCACGAGTTCCACGTGCTGGCCGACGCGGGCGAGGACGGGATCGCCTTCTGCGAGGCGTGCGGCTACGCGGCGAACCTCGAAAAGGCCGAGCGGACGGTGGCGGCGCGCGCGGACGCGCCGTGCGGCCCCGTCGAGGAGGTGGCGACGCCGCACGCGAAGACGATCGACGAGGTGTCGAAGTTCATGGGCGTGCCGGGGGCGGCGTTCGTCAAGTCGCTGATCTACAGCGCGGACGGGCGGCCGGTGATGGTGTGCGTGCCGGGTGACCGCGACGTCAACGACGTGAAGCTGCGCCACTTCCTCGGCGCGAAGAAGGTGGAGCTCGCGGACTACGAAATGGTGCTCAAGGCGAGCGGGGCGAACGCGGGCAGCGTGGGGCCGGTGAAGCCGGCGGACGCGGGGCTGCGCATCGTCGCGGACCAGGCGCTCAAGGGCGCGAGGGGTTGCATCGTCGGCGCGAACAAGGACGACTTCCACCTGAGGAACGTGGACCTCGCCCGCGACACGAAGCTGACGGACGCGGACTTCGCGGACCTCGTGGTCGTGCGCGACGGCGACATCTGCGCGCGGTGCGGCAAGCCGCTCGTGATCAAGCGCGGCATCGAGGTTGGGCACGTCTTCAAGCTTGGCACGAAGTACACGGACGCCTTCAACGCCGTCTACAAGACGGACGAGCTCAAGGAGCAGGTGATGGTGATGGGCTGCTACGGCATCGGCGTGAGCCGCACGGTGCAGGCCGTCATCGAGCAGAGCCACGACGCGGACGGCATCGTTTGGCCGGCCGCCGTGGCGCCGTTCCAGGTGGTGATCGACCTGCTCGACCCCGAGGACGCGGCGGTGGCGAAGGTCGCCGAGGAACTTGAGGCGAAGCTTGAAGCGGAGGGAATCGACGTGATCGTGGACGACCGCGCGGAGCGCCCGGGCGTCAAGTTCAAGGACGCCGACCTCATCGGCTTCACGGTGCGCGTGGTGGTGGGCGCGAAGGGCCTCGCGAAGGGTGGGGTGGAAGTCAAGGCGCGCCGCGACCCGAAGACGGCGATGAAGATCGTCGCCCCGGCGGACGCGGTCGCCGCGATCAAGGACCTGCTGGCGTAGCGGGGAGGCGTATCTGGAGAGTCGAGATGGACGAGCGGACGAAGATCAGTTTTGAGGCGCCCCGCGGGATGCGGGACTTCTATCCGGAGGACATGGTCTGGCGCAATCGCGTGTTCGACGCATTCCGCGCCGCCGGCGAGGCGGCGGGC
>JBJEWG010000227.1:0-1706 GCA_051884935.1 Kiritimatiellia bacterium
GGGGCAGGCCGATCGGCCGCTCCGTCTCGACGCGGTAGAGCTGGGCCGCGTCGATGAGCGTCGTGCGATCGACCGACGGCGTGCCCTCGCCGCCCCACGCGGACTGCCCCCGGAACCCGACGTCGTACGTGCCTGCCGCCGGGATGTTGGCGATGAAGGCGTACTCGTGGAAGTTCGTCATCATCACGGAGTCCGTGCACCCCAGCCAGTTCGTCGCGCCGTCCCTGGCGAGGAAGAACGCGACCGGGTTCAGCCCGCTCCCGAAGTCGCCCGACCCCGGCGCGCTCCGCGACGCCATGTTCGCGGAGAGGCGGTAGAGGCCCCCCTCCGGGAACGTCACGCGCTGCGCGACCACGTCGTCGTTCACCAGCCTGATGCAGTAGTCCCCCTCGAAGTGCTCCTTGCCGAAATTATCCTCGTAGAAGCTCTCGTTGTAGTTGATGCGCGAGGATCCGCCGACCCAGCTCGGCTTCGGCGTGACGGCGACCTCCCACACGAAGGGGTCCCGCGACTCGAACCCGCCGTTCGCGAGCAGGTTCCGCCCCGGCGCCGACGCGCGCACCAGCGCCAGGTTGTCGAGAAGGCCGTGCCCGTAGTCCCAGCCATACGGCGCCGCGCCCGTGAGGACGAGCGTCACCGGCGTGGCGCCGTCCGCCGTAAAGGTCCCGGGCCAGTCCACCGCGCTCATCTTCGTGGACCAGGCCGTGACCTCGCCCAGCGAAACCGTCTCGTCGCCGACGCCGATCCGGGCCGCGACGGTGTACGCGGTCGCGCTCCGAACGGCCGGGCGCCAAAGGCAGAGGTCCGCGCGGAGGCTCCACACGCCGGCCGGCGGCGTGAACGTCGTCTCAAGCCGCGCCCCTTTGCCGGACATGTAGAACTGCGTCCCGCTCCCGGGGCGGTTCCACGGGCGGTTGAAGAACCAGTCGCCCGCCACGCCACGCACCGAGAAGGTCGAGAACGCGCACGCCTCCCCCTCGCCGTCCCCGCTCTCGCCGGGCGTCACCGCGAAGCCCGGCACGCGCGCCGCGTTCGCCGCGCTGAACGCGCCCTCGTCGAAGTCCGCGGCGTGCACCTCGAAGCCGCCGTTGGGGATGCCCCACACGTCCGTCTCCGCCACCCGCTCCAGCCGGAAGTCGTCGAACTGCGTGCAGTTGTCGTTGTTCAGCATCTTGGACTTCAGCCAGAGCTGGTGCGTCCCCTTCGCGAGGCGCACGGGCAGCAGGGTGTACGTGACCCAGGCGTTGCACCGGGGCCTGAAGGGGCCGCACGAGACGAGCGACTCCGCGTCGGGCCCGATCATCACGTCCAGCTGCTCGCCGGAGTGGTAGGTGCGCGGCGCCGCGCGGAAGCTCAGCGCGTACTCCCCGTCCTCGGGCACCTGCACCTCGCACCAGGCCGAGGCGTTGTTCTTGACGACCAGCACGCCGCTCCGGTCGTCCTGGAGGACCATGTCCCAGCCCGCCGGGCTGCCGTGGCGCTGATCGAAGAAGAACACGGCGCTCTCGTTTCCGGAGGCTTCCGGCACGACCGCGTGCCAGCCCCGCGACTCGGCGCCGTCCGCGAGATGGGAATAGGCGTCCGCGAGGGACGTCGCCCGATAGCCCTCGAAGTCGGCCTCGGGAATCGTCGCGCACGTCGGCATGGAGGGCACCGCGCGCCGCGCGCGCTCGGGGTCGGCGAGGCGCAGCTCGCCGCCCGCCACC
>JBJEWG010000228.1:0-1703 GCA_051884935.1 Kiritimatiellia bacterium
GGCGCTCGCCCACAGCGTGGCCACCGTCACGCCCAGGTGCGCGCTCAGAAAAATCGGAACAACTGCAAATTGTAGAAAGCGCAGGTCAATCGACCTGCGCTTTCTACGTTATGAGGGCTTGACCGCCGTCGCTTGAAAAGCAAAGATAGCCATAGTAGCATTGCGTTTCCCTAAACTAACGCAACAAAACTACTATGGCTTTCAAGGAATTGGAGTATACTCAATCCGTCTGGGGCTATCAAGAGGTAAAACGCAAATTCTGGCAGGATGGCGAAATTCGCGTCCTCAGCCTTTATTTGCGGCCTCCGGAAGCACGCTGCCCGAAGTGCAAGTCTCTTCATGTCGCAGCATACAGGCATCGGGATCGAATCCTGATCGGGCTGCCGAACGGCAGGTGCCAGGTTCGGTTCGTCGTGCCGGTTCGCAAGGTCGTCTGCAAGGATTGCGGAGCTGTGACTTATGAACGTGTGTCGTTCTCCGCATATAAGAACGCCCGGATCACAAGGTCGCTGGCAAGGAAGCTCCTCGATCGCGCATCAGAGACGTCCATGAAAGCCCTCGCCGACGAATACCGAATATCATGGCGCACAGTGCGAGACGCCATCGAAGACGGCCTGCGAAAACGCTACAGGCGCAGAGACTTCAGCCAGGTCAGGAACATCGGCGTAGACGAGCTCTACGTGTTCCGGCACGAGCGGCCCAGCCGCAAGTACATCACGACGGTACGCGACCAGGATTCGGGAGCGGTGCTCGATGTCGCGCGCGGCAAGGGCGCAGTCGCCTTGCGGAGATTCGAGCGGAAGATCGCTCCGTTCAAGAGCAACATCGAATCGGTAAGCGTCGACATGGCGAGTTCGTTCAACTCCTGGGCGGCGGAGTTCCTTCCAGACGCCACGGTCGTGATCGACCGCTTCCATGTCATCAAGGCGCTCAACGACCGCGTAGACAAGGCCCGGCGCAAGGTCATGGCGATGGTCGACGAGAAGACGGCGAAGAAGATCAAGGGCAATCGGTTCGTGTTCCTGAAGAACCGCGAGAACCTGACGCCCAAGGAAGAGCGCAAGCTCAAGCAGGCCGTCAAGATCAAGGAGTGTTCGACGCTGGCCGAGGTCCATCTGTTCAAGGAACGGATGCGCGGGATCTATGCGAACGCGAAGACCTACCTCGATGCCGCGCCCTTGTTTGACGAATGGATCCGTGACGCAGTGTCTAGCGACATCCCTGAACTGCGAAGTGCGGCAAGGACGTTCTTGAGAAACCGCGACGGCATCCTTGCGTTCTGGACTTCGGGCGGTAAGAACAACGCTGCGACAGAGGGGTTCAACAGGAAGACAAGAGGCCTTCTTGAGATGTCATACGGCTTCCACGACTACAAGTTCCTCAGGCTGAGGATCTTCGATCTCGGCGAGAAGAAATCGATCAAGGGATAATGGGATGAAGCGCACTTCGCCTTATGCAACCTGGCAGCGGCGGGGTGCCCACCCGGCAGCGGGGCTTCCCAAAATGCCCCGCTGTATTAGGGTGGGTCGCCGCGGGGCAAAACGGTTTTCTACAATTTGCAGAAGAGCCCCATTTTTTAGCACAGGGTGGCACACTTTGGCACGATGTGGCGGGTGTGGCCTGGCGGAGCAGGCCACTGCAAAACCTTAAAGGCTGCCCAAAGGTTTCCCTCTGCGCAGCCTTGTGTGGTTCTTTGTGCTCTT
>JBJEWG010000229.1:0-8606 GCA_051884935.1 Kiritimatiellia bacterium
CGTTGCAGAAGAGGCGCCCCCTCCAGGCGACGAGGCCCCACAGCAGCGCAAGCGAACTCGCCGCCACGGCGAACCCCGAGACGCTGCGCACCATCACCTCGCGCTTGAAGATCACCACCGGCCCGTCCGTTCCCAGCCAGTCCGCGAGCAGGTTGTTCCCCCACTCGGCGACCGGCTACACGAGCTGCGCGGCGATGCGCCCGAAGACGCCGTAGGGTTCGACGAGGGACGCGAAGGAGGTCAGGTCGAGCGCCACCAGCGCAACGAACGCGGCCAGCGCCGCCACGCGGAAGCCCGTGCGGGCCGGGCGCGGCGCGAACCGGCGGCGGGGCCACACGATTGCGACGAGGCGCCCCAGCGCGTCCTGGAGGATGCCGAGCGGGCACACCATCGAGCAGTAGACGCGCCCGAAGAGCGCCGTCACGACCAGCCACCCCACGAGCATCAGCAGGGACGGCACGAGCACGGCGGAGGCGATCAGCACCGGGCCCATCTGAATCTTCTCCAGCAGCCCGAAACCGCCCCCCAGCCCGAGGAAGAAGAGCGTGACGAGCGTGAACACACACGCCGCCACGGCGACGCGAATCCATTTGAGAACCTTCATCGAATCGTCCCACCCTTCTTCACGTAGGCGGCCTCGGTGCGCGCGACGATGCCGGCGACCTTCTCCATTTCAGTCGGAATGCGGAATGTCCACTGCGGGCACGGCACCAGACACTTCCTGCAGGCGAGGCAGCGGTCGGCCCGCTCGCGCGCGCGGAAGGTGTTGTAGTAGGAGGCGAGGAAGCGGCGGCGCAGGTCCTGCGAGTCGTTCGGCCCCTCGTCCGCCGGCAGTCGCCCGTTCTGCGCCCACTCGTTGTACCAGGCGAAGAGCTCGGGGATGCGCACGCCATACGGGCACGGCACGCAGTAGCTGCAGCCCGTGCACGGGATGGACGGATGCTTCATGTACGCCGCGATCGCGGCCTCGTAGGTCTTCCGCTCCGCGTCGGTGAGCGGCTGGAAGTTCTCGGAGAGCGTCTCGATGTTCTCCTTCAGGTATTCGAGCTTGCCCATGCCGCTGAAGACGCAGGCGACGCCCGGCAGCGACGCGGCGAAGCGGAAGCCCCAGCGCGCGGCCGAGTCGTGGGGGCGCGCCGACTTGATGATCTCAAGCGCCTCGCCGCGCAGGCCCGCGGCGCGTCCGCCCGCAAGCGGCTCCATCACGAGCACCGAGACGCCGCGCGCCGCCGCGGTGGCGGCGAGGTTCGCCGCGTCCTTGTTCCAGGTGAACTCCATCGCGTTCTGCATCACCATGCAGACCTCGAAGAGGCCCGGGTAGGCGTCCAGCAGCTCGCCCAGATAGTCCGACTTGCCGTGGTAGGACATTCCGAGGTGGCGGATGCGGCCCGCCTTCTTCTGCTCAAGCAGATAGTCGAGCACGCCGAGCTTCACGTAGACGCGCTCGAACTCGGCCTTCCTGCTGATGGAGTGCAGCAGGTAGAAGTCGAAGTAGTCCACCTGGCAGCGCGCGAGCTGGTCCTCGAAGATCCGCTTCGCGTCGTCGAAGGTCTTGACCTGCCAGGTCGGCAGCTTCGTCGAGAGCAGGAAGCTCTCGCGCGGGTACTTCCTGAGCACGCGCCCCAGGAAGGGTTCGCTCGCCCCCTTGTGGTAGGCGTAGCCCGTGTCGAGCCAGTTCACGCCGTGACGGAGGGCGAAGTCGATCATGCGCTCGGCGTAGGCGGCGTCCGCCGCGCCCGCGCCGGCCCGCGTCTTCAGGGGGAACCGCTCCGCGCAGCCGAGGCCCAGCAGCGGGATCGGCGTCTTGCCGTCGCTCTTCAGCGGCCGCACGCGCGGGCGCCCGGTGAAGACCTCCTCCGTCGCGCACGCCTCCCCCGCGCCGAGGCACAGCCCCGCCGCCACGGCGCCGCCGATCGCGCGCCGCCGCGTCACACACCATTCACTTCCCATGCGCAGCTCCTTTCTTGCTTTCCGCCTCCTCGCAGATGCTCGGCAGCCCCAGCAGGTGCAGGAAGTCATACCCCCAGTCGCAGAGGGCGTTCACCACCGGCACGAGGGACTTGCCGAGCGGCGTGAGGGAATATTCCGTCTTGGGCGGCACCACGGGGTAGAGCCGGCGCTCCACCACCCCGTCCGCCACGAGCTCCTTCAGCTGCTGGCTGAGCATCCGCGCCGAGGCGGCCGGCACATGCCGCTGGATTTCGCTGTAGCGCAGCACCTTCTTCTCATTGAGCCACCAGACGATCGCGGCCTTGTACTTGCCGCCGACGATGGCCATGGTGACATCGACGTCGCTGCTGAAGCCGGCGAACTTCTTCGTGGCGCGGCGCACGATGTCTGCGGGAAGTTTGAACTTCATGTTGTCGGGTTCCGTTCTCCTAGCGTGGACATGTGGCCCGTATGATAGCATCTTTATCCCGCCCCGCAAGCACATTTGGAGCGATTTCTCCGCAAGTTACATTCCCGTCCCTATCATACGGAGATGTGATTATGATACAAAAATGTCCATTCTTGCGCGTTTACCAGAACATGGTATGATACGCGCCGTCGATGCGAGAAAGGCTTCGACGGAACCAGTTCAACCAGTTGAAAGGAGACACCGACATGAAGAAAATCGTCATCATCTCGTCCAGCCCGCGCGCGGGCGGAAACTCCGATCTGCTCTGCGACCGATTCGCCGCAGGCGCGCGTGAGGCCGGCCATCAGGTGGAGAAGTTCCGCCTCGCCGAGCGGAAGATCGGCTTCTGCCTCGGGTGCTACGCCTGCAAGGACTCCGGCGTCTGCTTCCAGAAGGACGGCGCCCGCGAAGTCATCGACGCCATGATGGCGGCCGACGTGATCGTCCTCGCCACGCCCGTCTACTTCTATACGGTCAGCGCCCAGCTCAAGACTCTCATCGACCGCACCGTCGTCGTCTACCCGAACCTCACCGGCAAGACGTTCTACTCCATCATGACGATGTGGGACCCCGACGCGGCGCACTTCGAGGGCACGCGCGCCGCCCTCAAGGGCTTCCGCGACTGCTACGACGGCTCCGTCCTCGCCGGGGAAGTCGCCGCCACGAACGTCTACGAAAAGGGCGACGTCCGCAACTCGCCCGCCTGGGACGAGGCCTACGCACTCGGCAAGTCCGTCCGCTGATCTCCCCGCACGCACACATTACGGAGGCCCCTCATGAAGACAACCTTCGCGGCCGCGCTCCTGCTCTCTCTCTGCACGCTCACGGCCTGTGCCCGCAGCAATCCCGAAACCCACACGGAGAAAACCGCCATGACCCTCACACCCGCCCGCACCCTCGTCGTCTACTACTCCTGGAGCGGCAACACCCGCGCCGTCGCCCAGCGCGTCGCCAAGTCCACCGGCGCCGCCGTCTTCGAGATCAAGCCGGCCACGCCCTACCCGACTGACTACGGCGCCTGTGTCGATCAGGCGAAGCGGGAATGCCGCGCGGGCCACAAGCCCGCCCTCGCCGCGAACGGCCCGGACCTCGCCGACTACGACGTGATCTTCGTGGGCACGCCCAACTGGTGGGGCACGATGGCACCGCCGGTCCTCACCTTCCTCACCTCCAAGGCCTTCGCCGGCAAGACGGTTGTGCCCTTCCTCACGCACGGCGGCGGCGGCCGACAGCGCGTCGTCTCGGATATCGAGGCGGTCTGCAAGGGCGCGACCTTCCTGAAGGCCGGCGTGTTCTCCGGCTCCTCGGCCGCCTCGGCCGGCGACCTCATCGACGCCTGGCTCGGTTCCGTCGTGACGCTGCCCAGGACGGGAGGCGCCCGATGACGCGCCCCCTCCTTCCCACCCTCTGCGCGGCGCTTCTGTTCGCCGCCACCTCAACCTTCGGAGAACCCACCATGAACACCCTCACCACCCGTGAACGCGACATCGCCCGCGTCTCGGCCTTCGCCTCCAAGGGCGACCAGGCGGCCCTCGCCGACGCCCTCCGGGGCGCGCTCGACCGCGGCGCGACCGTGAACGAACTCAAGGAGATCCTCACCCAGGTCTACGCCTACTGCGGCTTCCCGCGCAGCCTCAACGCGCTCGCCACGCTGCGCACGCTCGTGCAGGCGCGCGGCGGCAACGACCCCGAGGGGCCTCTGCCCGGCCCGCGCCCCGCCGGTGCGGCGCTCGACTTCGGCACCGCGAACCAGACGAAGCTCTGCGGCGCCCCCGTCAAGGGCCCGCTCTTCGACTTCGCCCCCGCCATCGACGAGTACCTCAAGGCCCACCTCTTCGGCGACATCTTCGCCCGCGACAACGTGAGCTGGCGGATGCGCGAGATGGCGACGGTGGCCATGCTCGCGGTCGCCCCCGAAACCGCGCCGCAGCTGAAGGCGCACATCGGCATCGCCAGACACAACGGCGTGACGGACGCCCAGATCGCGGCCATCCTCGCGCTCGTGCGCGACGAGGTGCTCGGCGGCGCGCACACGAGCCCCTTCCCCCTCGGCAAGGCCAATACGGACTACGCGGCCTACTTCTCGGGCGCAAGCTATCTCGCGTCGCTGACGACGGATGAACGCCTCAACGTGCCGGTCGCCAACGTCACCTTCGAGCCCGGCTGCCGCAACAACTGGCACCGCCACACCGGCGGCCAGCTGCTCGTCGCCGTCGGCGGCGTCGGTTACTACCAGGAGCGCGGCAAGCCCGCCCGCCGCATCGCCCCCGGCGAGATCGTCGAGATTCCGCCGGACGTCGATCACTGGCACGGCGCGGCGCCCGACAGCTGGTTCGCGCACCTCGCCGTCACCTGCAATCCCAAGACGAACAAGACCACCTGGCTGGAGCCGGTCTCCGACGCCGACTACGCCGCCGCCAACGCCCCTGCCCACGCGGCCGCCAACGCCGCCGCCGAATGGGACAAGACCTTCCCCCGGAACGACGCGGTCGAGCACTGCAAGGTGACCTTCCGCAACCGCTACGGCGTGACGCTCGCCGCCGACCTCTACCGCCCCAGGGGCGCGCAGGGGCCATTCGCCGCGATCGCCGTCTCCGGCCCCTTCGGCGCGGTCAAGGAACAGGCCTCGGGCCTCTACGCGCAGACGCTCGCCGCGCGCGGCTTCCTCACCCTCGCCTTCGACCCCTCGCACACCGGCGAGAGCGGCGGCGAGCCCCGCTACGTCGCCTCGCCCGAGTTCAACACCGAGGACTTCTGCGCGGCGGTGGACTACCTCTCCACGCATCCGAGCGTCGATCCCGCGCGCGTGGGCATCCTCGGCATCTGCGGCTGGGGCGGCATGGCCCTCAACGCCGCCGCCCTCGACCCGCGCATCAAGGCGACCGTCACCGCCACGATGTACGACATGAGCCGCGTGAAGGCGAACGGCTACTTCGACCAGATGGACGCCGCGGGCCGACAGGCCCTGCGCGCGCGGCTGGCCGCCCAGCGCACGGCGGACTATCGGAACGGCGCCTACGCGCGTGCCGGCGGCGTGCCCGATCCGCTGCCCGCCGACGCCCCGCAGTTCGTGAAGGACTACCACGCCTACTACAAGACGCCGCGCGGCTACCATCCGCGTTCGCTCAACTCGAACAGCGGCTGGAACACGACCTCCGACCTTCCCTTCATCAATATGCCGCTCCTCGCCTACAGCGGCGAGATCCAGAGCGCCGTCCTGATGATCCATGGCGAGAAGGCCCATTCGCGCTACTTCAGCGAGGACGCCTTCAAGAAGCTCACGGGCGGCAACAAGGAACTGCTCATCGTCCCCGGCGCAAGTCACGTCGATCTCTACGACAATCTCGCGAAGATCCCCTTCGACCGGATCGAGGCCTTCTTCAGGGCAAACCTGAAATAAGGGCCGCCCCCTTGCGCGACATACGGGGATTTGCTATACTCTCGCCTCGTTCACCCACGGTGGTCCCATCGTCTATCGGTTAGGACACGGGCTTTTCATGCCTGTAAGATGAGTTCGACTCTCATTGGGACTGCCATTTGGAAGCGTCGGCCCTGCCGACGCTCTTTCTTTTTCCCTCCAATGCGGCCCCGCACGGCAAACGAAAACCGGAGGAGGGCCCTCGCCCACCTCCGGCCAATCGGGCGGAGACTCCGCTCCGTCGGCGGGCCTAGGCGCCCTTCTGCTCCTGGAGAAGCTTGCTGATCTTGAGCATCCGCTCGTTGAGGTCCGCGAAGGTGACGTCGTTGGAGTAGACGTCCTTGTAGTAGCTGTAGGCCTTCTGGTAGTCCTGGGCCTCTTCGGCGCAGAGGCCGAGCTGGTAGACGACCTTCTTCTTGAGGTCGTCCATCGTCGGAATCTGGTCGCGCGCGGTTTCGAGCTGCATCACCGCCATGTCGCGCTGCCCCTTCTTCAGGAAGCACATCGCGAGATAGTAGAGGGCCTGAAGACGATCCTTCGGGGACTTCTGCGCGAGCTGAAGATGCTTCTGCGCCTCGTCGTAGAACGACTCGTCCTGATCGCCGTAGATGAAGTACTGGTAGCCCAGCTCGAAGCGCAGGTGGAGGTCGTTCGGGTAGCGCTCCACGCGCGTGGCGAGGTCGTCGAACACGAACTGGTTCTTCTCGACCTCAAGGTTGTCGGCCTCCTCCGTGCGGCCCTCCTTGCGGAGCTGCTCGATCTGGAACTCGTAGCTCGCGGCCTGCACCTGGGAGAGCATGCGGTCGAGCTCCGGGTCGGCCTGGCTGACCGTCTGGGCCTTCTGCAGCGTCTCGATGGCCTCGGGGAAGCGCTTGTTCTGCATGAAGATGCGGGCGAGGGCGCGGTAGAAGTTGAGATTGTTCGGCTCGCGCTCGATGGCGGCCTTCTTCTCGGCGATCATCGCCTCGGCGTCGTCGCCGACCACCACGGCCTTGTTCGCCTGGTTGATCTTCTTGGCCTGCTCCTGGTTCGCGAGGATCGCCTGGTAGCCGCCCTTCTTGCCGACCGTGTCGCTCCAGCCGCTGGACATCGTCGCCTGCGCCTCGGCGCTCTTGAGAAGCTGGAGAATGCGCTGGTCGCCCGGCTTCAGCTGGGAGAGCTTCACGAATGCGTCGCGCGCCTTGTCGTAGCGCTTCGCGACCATGTAGTACTGCGCCACGCGCTCAAGGAGGTTCACGTCGCCGCGGCTGCACGAATAGGCGGCCTCCACGGAGATGGCGGCGGCCTCGGGCTTGCCGGCGGCCTCGGCGGCCTTCACCGCGCACTCGATGTTGTCGGGGTCGAGGGGATTGATCGCGAGCAGCTTCTCCGCCTCGGCCATCGCCTCGGCGCCCTGCCCCTTCTTGACGAGGGAGAGAATCTTCGAGCGCTTGCCCATGTTGGAGAGGCCCTGCAGCTTCAGCGCGAAGCCCGAAGGCGGGTTCTGGCGGAACCTGGCGATCTGGGCCGTACGAAGAAGACGGCGCGTCTCCAACAAGTCCGGGGCGCAGTCAAGCGCCTGGGACAACATCTCCACGGCGAGCTCGTAGCGCCCGGCCTCAAGTGCCTGGCGGCCGCGGTTCATCAGATTCTGCGCCTTCTGCGCAAGTGCATCGTTTGCCATAAATGCTCCTCTTCACAAATTGTCGCGGGATTATACCACAGGTACGCGCAGGCGCGCAACACCAAGTCGGGGGAAAGTCGAGCAGGGTCGGGGGCGCCAGGCGTTTTGTCGCGCGACGGAGGAAATTCTGTCGGGCGACGGAAAACTTTCTGTCGGGCGACAGAAATCTTTGGGTCGGGCACCCTGCCCCTGCGTCGCCGACACAGGACCCTTGGGTCGCCCGACCCAAGGCCCTGGGGTCGCGCGACCCAACCCCCTCCTGTCGCCCGACACAAGGCCGGGGGGGCATATCAAGCCTTGCGGGCCTTCTCGCGGCCCGACTTCAGGGTCTTGAGGGCCTTGATCTGATCGCGGAGGTAGGCGGCGCGCTCGAATTCGAGGGCTTCTGCGGCCTGGAGCATCTCCTCCTGAAGCGCGGCGATCGTCTCCTGCACGTCGGTGGACTCCGGCGATTCGGCTTTGGCGGGGCCGCCGCCGGGCTTCTTCGCCTCCGAATAGACGTAGACGGACTCGTTGATCGCCCGCTTCACGCTCTTCGGCGTGATGTTGTGCGCCGTGTTGAAGGCGATCTGCTTCTCGCGGTGCCGCCGCGTGATGCGCAGAAGATCCCGAATCGCGTCCGTCTCGTGGTCGCAGTAGAGAATCACGCGTCCCTTCACGTGGCGGGCGCAGCGGCCGGCGGTCTGGACGAGCGACGTCGTCGAGCGAAGGAAGCCCTCCTTGTCCGCGTCGAGAATCGCCACCAACGCGACCTCGGGGAAGTCAAGCCCCTCGCGCAGCAGGTTGATGCCGATGAGGCAGTCGAACTCGCCCTTCCTGAGGCGCCCCAGGATCGCGACGCGCTCCAGCGCGTCGATGCCGCTGTGCAGGTACTCCACGCGCAGCCCCGTCTCGTGCAGATAGGCGGTGAGGTCCTCGGCGCTCCGCTTCGTGAGGGTCGTCACGAGAACGCGGTCGCCCGCCGCCGCGACGGTGCGGATCTCCTCCATGAGATCGTCGATCTGCCCCTTGAGCGGACGCAGCTCGATCTCCGGGTCGAGCAGGCCCGTGGGGCGGATCACCTGTTCCGCGACGGTCTTCGAGACGCTGTATTCGTAGTCCCCCGGCGTGGCGCTCGCGAAGACGAT
>JBJEWG010000230.1:0-8466 GCA_051884935.1 Kiritimatiellia bacterium
CACCTGCGGCGCGGCGGCGACGGGCACGGCGGCGCTCGTCTTCGACGGCGGCACGGTCGTGCTGAAGGGAACGGCGCCGGACGGGGCGTCCTGCGCCGACTACCTGCGCGGCGTGGACGACGTGCGCGTGGCGGCGGCGGGCGGCACACTCACGGTGCCGGACGGCGCGGCGGCGACGGTGACGCAGACGCTGACCGGCACGGGCCGCCTCCGAAAGGCCGGCGCGGGGACGCTCACGCTCGACGTGGACGCCGATCTGCAGTTCGAGAACGCCTACAATGGCGGTCTGGTCTTCCCGGACAACGGGGATTCCACGGAAGCCGGAACGGCCAGCGGGCTGACGATCGTGGATGGCACGCTCGTGGTGCCGGCCGGGCGTTCGTTGAGCACGACGCGCTTCTACGTCGGCAAGCAGACGACGACCGAGGCGGGCGCGGAGACGGCGGGGCACCTCGTCATCGCCGGCGCCGCTTCCTGCCAGACGATCATGCTGGGCACCGGGAACGGAACGAAGGAGACGGCACCGACGCCTCTCGCGTCAACCATCACGGTTGACGGCGGTTCGCTCGATGCACAGTGGATTCACACGGGGTCGAACCCGAGGAGCGTGGCGGGTTTCAACGCCCATCCGAAGATCATTCTGAATGCCGGGGCGATTACGCTCACGACAAGGCTCATGCTTGGAGAGACCGCCCCCGGCGCCGGCACGCTCGACTTGAACGGCGGCGTGCTTTCGACGCCCGTGGTGGAATCCGGAAGCGGGAACGGCTACCTCAACCTCAATGGCGGCACGCTGCGGTTCACGGCGCCCGCCACGTTGTCGAAGATGACGCGCATCGACGTTCTCGCCGGCGGCGCGGTGATCGAGAACGACGACGCGGTGACGATCGCCAGGCCGCTGCGGACGGGCGGAAACGACGGCGGGCTCGTCAAGAAGGGGGCCGGCGTCCTCACGCTCACGCAGGTCAACACCTACGTCGGGAAGACGCGCGCGGAGGGAGGTGAGGTTTTCTTCGACAACGCCACGGGTTTCCCCGGCGGGCCGATCGAACTGGCCGGCGGGTCGGTGAAGATCAGGTCGGCGGCCTATTCCGGGACGGTCAGCACGTCCTGCGCGGCACTGGCCGAGGGCAATTCGTTCGTGGAGGCGACCGGGTCGATCGATCTGACGGGCGCGAGGGTCGTGCTCTCCGATGGCGACTCGTTCAAGAGCGACGACGGTAGGCCACTCGTCGTATTCAAGGCCGGCGGGGCGATTGTCGGGCGTCCGACGCTGGATGGGGGCGACAAGTGGTCGTGCCGCACGTCGGACGATGGGAAAAGCATCGTCCTGTATCGCAGGCGTGGGTTTATGGTCATCTTCAAGTGATTCTCGGTTTTCATCAAATAAAGGAGCGTTGATTCATGAAGAGTACAACAATGGCAGTGCGGGTTCTGATTCTGTGTGCGGCCTTCGGCGGAGGCGCGGCGTTTGGCGCGGAGCCGTATTTCGGCCCGGCGACGAAGCCGGAACACGCGGTGACGCATCGCAAGTTCACGGGCATCCCCTCGCTGTGCGTGACGCCGAAGGGGCGCCTCTGGGCGACGTGGTATGCGGGACCGACGCCGGCCGAGGACAGTAACAACTACATCGTGCTCTCGACATCGGCGGACGGCGGGAATTCCTGGCGGGAAGTTCTCATCGCCGACCCGGACGGGAACGGCCCGAGCCGCTATTTCGACTCGAACCTCTGGATCACGCCGGATGGACGCCTTCAGTGGAACTGGTCGGAGCGCCGTCCCGGATATGGCGGCAGGTGGGGCGTGAAGGGCGACTTCGTCTCCGTGCGCTATGGCGACGACCCGGAGTCCGAGACGATGAACTGGACGGAGCCCATTTCGGTCGGGAAGGGGGTCGCGATGGGGAAGACCCTTCGGCTTTCGACGGGCGAGTGGGCGATGCCGGTGTGCGAATGGTTCGCCGCGCCGAGCGCGTTCATGTACGTATCGACGGACGCCGGGAAGTCCTGGCGGAAGCGCGGAGGGTGCACGTTCGACGAGACGGCGCGCATCTTCGATGAACATATGTTCGTCGAGAACGCCAACGGCGACATTCAGCTCTATGCGCGCGTGAACCAGGGCATGGGCTGGAGCGTGTCGCACGACCGCGGCAAGACGTGGGCGCGCGGCATGGGGCTGACGATCTTCCACCCGTCGTCGCGGTTCTTCGTGACGCGCCTGAAGAGCGGGCGGATGCTGCTCGTCAAACACGGGCCGATGCAGGTGTTCGAGCGTGACTTCGGGGAGGGGCCCTGGTGGGGTTGGGATGCGCTCAGGCGCGAGAAGCTGATGGCGTTCCTCTCCGAGGACGACGGCCTGTCGTGGAAGGGCGGGCTCATGATCGACGAGCGGAACAACGTCTCCTACCCCGACGGGCAGCAGGCCGCAGACGGGTCGATCTATCTTGTCCACGATCGCGAACGCACGAAAGACCGCGAGATTCTCTGCTCGCGATTCACGGAAGAGGACGTCCTCGCGAAGAAGATCGTCTCGGAGGGGGCGTATCTCCGGAAGGTTGTCTCGAAGGGATCGTGGCCCCAGCCGTAGCCCGGCATCGTGCCATCTGTCTCCGGCGTTGGCGGAGGCGGTATTTGGTATACTGTGCGCGTCTAATAAGGATAACGCGCGCGCGAGGAGACATATGCATATGAAGAGGGCTTTGTTCCAGATGGCGGTGGCCGTGGCGATGGCGGCGGCGGCCGAGAACAAGATCTGGCTGGAGGACGTGGATCGTTCGACGATGACCTGCGGGTACAAGAGCGTGCTCGTGGGGAGGTCCGTCGAAGGGGGACTGCTCTCCGTGGGCGGGAAGGTCTACGAACACGGTCTCGGCACGCACGCGCCGAGCATATTGGCGGTGCCGCTCGGTGGCAAGGCGCTGGCGTTCGAGGCGGTGGTGGGGGTGGACGACGAAAAGCCCTGGACCTCCAAGGCGTCGGTCGAGTTCAAGGTGTGGGTGGACGGCCGCCTCGCCGCGACTTCCGGGCCGCTCCGCCGCAAAAAGCGCACGGCCCAGCTGAAGGTCGATCTGACGGGGGCGCAGATCATCGTGCTGGAGGTGACGGACGGCGAGGACGGGAACGACAGCGACCATGCGGACTGGGCGGATGCGTTCTTCACGTTCAAGGACGGCGAGAAGCCGCCGGAGGCGGGGACGCTGACGGAGCAGCTGGGGGTGTTGACGCCGAAGACGGGCGCGGCGCCGCGCGTGAACGGTCCGGCGCGCGTGGGCGTGCGGCCGGGCAGCCCGATCCTCTACCGCGTTCCCGTGACGGGGGAGCGTCCGATGAAGATCAGCGTCGCGGGGCTGCCGGCGGGGGCCCACTACGACGCCGACCGCGCGTCCGTGAACGGCGCGGTGGCGCGTCCCGGGGAGTATCCGCTCGTGGTGACGGCGGAGAACGCGAAGGGCAAGGCGACGCGGACGGTGACGCTGGTGGTCGGCGACGTGATCGCGCTGACGCCGCCGATGGGGTGGAACAGCTGGAACGTGTTCGGCGGCGGCGTGACGGAGGAGAAGGTGAAGGCGGCGGCGGACGCGATGATCGCGAGCGGGCTCGCCGACCACGGGTGGTGCTACATCAACATCGACGACTTCTGGCAGAACCGTCCCGGCGAGCAGACGGACAAGACGCTGATGGGCGCCGAGCGGAACCCGGACGGGACGATCAACCCGAACGCGCGCTTCCCGTCGATGAAGGGGCTTGCGGACTACATCCACGCGAAGGGTCTGCGCGCGGGGCTCTACTCCTCGCCGGGGCCGCTCACGTGCGGGGGGTGCACGGGCAGCTGGATGCACGAGTTCCAGGACGCGCAGACGTATGCGGCGTGGGGCTACGACTATCTGAAGTACGACTGGTGCAGCTACGAGCGGGTGGCGATCGGCGGCGGGCTCAACCGCGTGCGCTTCCCCTATCTGATCATGGGCAAGGCGCTGCGCGAGCAGAACCGCGACATCCTCTTCTCGCTCTGCCAGTACGGCATGGGCAACGTCTCCCTCTGGGGCGAGACGACGTGGGGCAGCTGCTGGCGCACGACGGGGGACGTCTTCGACAACTGGGGCAGCATCTACGGCAGCATCCAGCAGCAGGCGCCGCTGTGGCCGTGGTCGAAGCCGGGGGCCTGGAACGATCCGGACATGCTCTGCGTGGGCAAGATGCACTGGAACGGGTTCAAGGGGTCGCGCCTCACGCCGAACGAGCAGTACACGCACGTGTCGCTGTGGTGCCTCGTGGGGGCGCCGCTGATGATCGGCTGCGACATGACGCGCCTCGACGAATTCACGTTCAACCTGCTGTCGAACGACGAGGTGCTGGACGTGGACCAGGACGCGCTCGGGCGCGGCGCGGCGCGGATCGCGCGGGACCGCATGGGCGAGATCTGGGCGCGTCCGATGGCGGATGGCTCGGTGGCGGTGGGCCTTCTGAACGCGGGGTTCATGACGCAGGACATCTCCTTCGACCTCGCGTCCGCCGGGCTGGAGGGCGGGTGGCGCGTGCGCGACCTCTGGCGGCAGGTGGACGAGGGGGAGGCGCGCGGCGTCTACACGGCGCGGGTGCACGGGCACGCCACGCACCTCGTCCGGCTCTGGCCGGCGCGCGACGGACGCCTCCGGAAGGGGATGACGGACGTCCGCGAGAACGCGTGGCGTTGCGAGATCGAGGAGCTGCGCCCCGTGGTGCCGCTGCCGCCGCAGGGCGCCGGGGCGGACGACGGCTGCGTGCACTGTGCGGAGCGGCGGGGCCGCTAATCCTCCGCTAACGAAGGGATGCTAGACTGCGGGGCGGTTTCGGAATGGACCGCGCCGCACTGGACATTCGACGGGAATCCCGTTAGAATATGCGGCCAGTCGCTTTTCGAGACTGAATATCGCAGGAACGTTAAACACGAAGAGGCAAACGAACATGCTCAAGGTTGAAAACCTAAAGAAGAGCTTCGGCTCGTTCGAGGCGGTGAAGGGGATATCCTTCAGCGTCGCGAAGGGCGAAGTGCTGGGGTTTCTGGGGCCGAACGGCGCGGGAAAGTCCACGACGATGCGTATGATTACCGGCTTCATTCCGCCGACGGCGGGGACGGCCGTCATCTGCGGGCACGACATCATCCAGGACCCCGTCGGCGCCAAGAGCGAGCTGGGGTATCTGCCGGAGGCGGCCCCGAGCTACCGCGCGATGACGGTTGAGGACTTCCTCGTGTTCGCGGCCAACGTGCGCGGCTTCACGGGCGCGGCGGCCCGGGAGAAGGTGGACGCGGTGATCGAGAAGGCCTGCCTCGGCAAGGTGCGTCACCAGACGATCGAGACGCTCTCGAAGGGCTACCGGCAACGCACCTGCTTCGCCCAGGCGATCCTCCACAAGCCCGCCGTGCTGATCATGGACGAGCCGACGGACGGCCTCGACCCGAACCAGAAGTTCGTGGTGCGCCAGATGATCAAGGAGATGAGCGCCGACACGGCGATCATCATCTCCACCCACATCCTCGAAGAGGTGGACGCGGTGTGTTCGCACGCCGTGGTGATCGCCGACGGCGAGGCGAAGACCGGCACGGCGCAGAACGCCAAGATCACCGTGGACGAGCTGCGCAAGCTCGACCCCTCCGGCAAGCTGGACGTCATCTTCCGCAAGCTCACGATGAAGGAGGAGAAGTAAATGAGCTGCTGCTGCAAAAAGGGGCACTGCGCGTGCCGTTCGGTGCGCACCGTCTTCGGGCGCGAGTTCAAGAGCTACTTCGACTCGCCCGTCGCGTACGTCTTCCTCGTGGCGTTCCTCGTGCTCGCCGGCTTCCTCACGTTCGGCGTGGCGATGTTCTACGAGCGCCGCCAGGCGGACCTCACGCCGTTCTTCTTCTGGCATCCCTGGATGTACCTGCTGCTGGTGCCGGCGGCCACGATGGGCTCGTGGGCCGAGGAGCGCCGCAACGGCACGATCGAGCTGCTGCTCACGCTGCCGATCACGCTCGGCGAGGCGCTGGTGGGCAAGTTCCTCGCCGCCTGGGCCTTCATCGGCATCGGGCTGGCGCTGACCTTCCCCGTGGTCTGCACGGCCGCGTGGCTGGGCAGCCCCGACTTCGGCGCGATCTTCTGCGGCTATCTCGGCAGCTTCCTGCTGGCCGGCGCCGCGACGGCGATCGGCGTCTTCGCGAGCTCGCTCTCGCGCAGCCAGGTGATCGGCTTCGTGATCGCCCTCGCGATCACGTTCACGCTGCTGATCATCGGCTTCGACCCCGTGGTGAACGCGGTCGCGAACTGGGGCGTGCCGAGCGGCGTCGTCAACGCCGTCGCCTCGTGCTCCCTGCTCCAGCACTTCGACGCGATGCGCCGCGGCATGATCGACTTCGCGGACATCGGGTACTACGCGGGCATGATGGTGTTCATGCTTGTGGCCGCCCAGGTCGTCACCGACAGCCGCAAGGCGAGCTAAGGGGGATTGAATAGAATGAACAAGAAACTCACTGGTGTTATCGGTCTGGTCGTCGTGGCCGCCATCATCGGCGCCGCGAACCTGATCCTCTCGAATCTGCCCCTGCGCCTGGACCTCACGGGCGAGAGGCTCTACACGCTCTCGAAGGGCTCGAAGGCCGTTCTCGGCAAGCTTGAGAACGACGTCACGCTGAAGTTCTACTTCAGCTCGTCCTCCCCCGAGATGCCGATGCAGCTCAAGACCTACGCGCAGCAGGTCCAGAACCTGCTGAAGGAATACGAGCGCGCGGGCGCGGGCCATCTCGAACTCGAAGCCTACGACCCGAAGCCGGACAGCGACGCCGAGGAGTGGGCGCAGCGCTACGGCGTGGAGCCGCAGAACGTGAACCCGTTCGGCCAGCCGGTCTACTTCGGCCTCGTCGCCGTGTGCGGCGACCGCGAGGAGACGCTTGCCCGCCTGAGCCCGCGCACCGAGTCCACGCTCGAATACGACGTGACGCGCCTCGTGACGCGCGTCGCGTGGCCGGAGCGCCCGGTCATCGGCGTGATGACGTCCCTGCAGGGCGTCCTTGGCCAGGCGCCGAACCCGATGATGCAGATGCAGCGCCGGCAGCAGCCACAGGGCTGGGCCGCGTTCATGGAGCTGAAGAAGGACTACGACGTGCGCGAGATCGCGCCGACCGCCGAGTCCATCGACGACGACGTGAAGGCGCTCGTGGTGCTGCACGCGAAGGACCTGAGCGAGAAGACGCTCTTCGCGATCGACCAGTTCGTGATCCGCGGCGGCCGCCTCATCGCGTGCGTCGATCCGTTCAGCGCGATGGACATGCTCTCGCAGCGCCAGCAGCAGAACCCGATGATGATGCAGATGGGCGGCCAGGACGGCCCCTCCACGCTCGGAAAGCTCTTCGACGCCTGGGGCGTGACGTTCGACACCTCCAGAATCGTCGCCGACCTCGCGGCCGCGACGAAGCTGAACGCGGGCAACGGCCGCGCCGAGGAGAACCCGGCGTTCCTCTCGCTCAGCGCGAAGAACGTCGATAAGAAGGACCTGCTCGTGGCGGGCCTCACGCAGGTGATGTTCCCGTTCGCGGGGGCCTTCTCGTTCACGCAGAAGGAGGGGCTTGTCTTCGAGCCGCTCGTGACGAGCTCGAAGGAGAGCACCTGCCTGATCGACCGCCAGAGCGCGCAGTTCGGCATGAGCGCGATGCGCCGCGAGCTGAAGCCCGACGGCGTGCAGCGCACGCTCGCCGCCCGCCTCTCCGGCACCTTCAAGACCGCGTTTCCGAAGGGGCCCGACTACGTGGAGGGCTCCACGAACGCCGTCCCGAAGGTCGTCGCCGAGGGCAAGGGCAGCGTCGTGCTGTTCGCGGATTCCGACTTCCTCGCGGACGACTTCTGCGTGCAGGTGATGAACACGATCTTCGGGCCGATCGCGCAGCCCGTGAACGACAACCTGATGCTCTTCTCCAACGTGATCGAGCAGTACGCCGGGCGCGAGGAGCTCATCGGCGTGCGTTCGCGCGGCCAGTCGAACCGTCCGTTCGTGAAGGTCGACGAGCTTGAGGCCAAGGCCATGGCGAAGTGGCAGGCGAAGCAGGAGGAGTTCGAGAAGGAGCTTGAAGAGACGCAGCAGCGCCTGATGGCCCTCCAGAAGCAGAAGACGGGCAACGAGCGGCTCATCCTCTCGAAGGAGCAGCAGGAGGAGATCGCGAAGCTCCGCAAGTCGCAGGCGGAGACGCGCAGGCAGCTCAAGAACGTGCGCAAGGAGCTCACGGGCGACATCGACAGCCTCGGCCTCACGCTGAAGGTGATCAACATCTGCCTCGTGCCGCTGCTGGTCGTGCTGTTCGGAATCTTCCGCGGTTTGAAGCGCCGGAAGCACTAAGGAGAATTGGAAATGACGACTAAGAATCTGGTGATCCTCGCGGGCGTGGCCGTTGTGCTGGGCGGCGCCGCGTACCTGACGACCTCGGGCAAGAAGATGAAGGCGCCGTCCGTCGTGGGCAAGA
>JBJEWG010000231.1:0-8410 GCA_051884935.1 Kiritimatiellia bacterium
AAGCGTCGAGAGGTCGATCGCGTAGACGTCGTCGTAGGTCGCCCCCTTGTCCGCCACCAGCTCCGTCCAGTCCTTCGCGCGCCCCTGCGCGGCGAGGAACTGCCGCGTCACCTTGTCGGACGGGAAGACGGACGTCGTGACGCCCAGCTCCGCGCCCATGTTCGTGATCGTCGCGCGGGACGGCACGTCGAGCGTCCTCACGCCCGGGCCGAAGTACTCGAAGATCCAGCCCACGTTCCCCTTCGTGCCGTACTTCTCCAGCACCTTGAGGATCACGTCCTTCGCGCTGCACCCCTTCGGCAGCCGCCCCGTCAGCTTGATGCCGCGCACCTTCGGCGTGGGGATGTGGAACGCGCCGCCCGCCATCGCCACCGCGATGTCGATGCCCCCCGCCCCGATCGCGACCATCCCGATGCCGCCGCCCGTCGGGGTGTGACTGTCGGACCCGAGAAGCGTCTTGCCGGGCTTCCCGAAGCGCTCAAGATGAAGCTGGTGGCAGATGCCGTTGCCGCACTTCGAGTAGACGATGCCGAACTTCTTCGCCACCGACGCGAGGAAGTCGTGGTCGTCCGCGTTCTCGAACCCGATCTGCACCGTGTTGTGGTCCACGTAGGAGACCGCAAGCTCGTTGCGGACGTGCGGCACGCCCATCGACTCGAACTGGAGATAAGCCATCGTCCCCGTCGCGTCCTGCGTGAGAGTCTGGTCGATGCGGATGCCCAGTTCGGCATCCTTCGCGGGGTCGCCCTCCACGAGATGGGCGGCAATGATCTTCTGCACGACGTTCCGTGGCGCCTTCGTCACACTCTTCTTCATCTGTCTTCCCTCAATTCAATCGAGATTTCTGATAAACGGCGTGGATTATATCAAAAAGCCGTCCCCGGCGAAAGACGACGATTCCCCAGCCGCATCCGTCCATCACCGCCGCATTCGGATTCCATACGGCTTCAACACCTCCGCGACGTGGGCGCGGCGGATTTCCTCGGGGAGGTCCTTCCAGCGATCCGCGAGGACGCGCGCGACCGCACCCCCAATCTCGTTCCGGTACACCTCGACGGCGGTGTTCCACCTTTCCACCCTCAGCATCTCACGCCGAACGGCGCCGACGTTCGAAGGCGGGTTGTCGCCGAACACCATCCGCTGACCGAGCGGCGGCGGAGGCAGGGCGGCATCTCGTTCGCGCGCCGCCTGAAGCAAACTCTCGAAATGATTGGTGGGGTACGCGGCAAGGACCATGCTCCGATCGAGAGCCCACCGCACGTCCGACTCCTCCATCATCCCCGCCAGAACCATGACAGCGTCTGAGACCGCCCAGGACTTGTCACGCAGATACAACATGGCGAAGGGAGAGTTCGTGGAGACAGGAAACTCCACAAGCCGAGCCAGAAGATACCGTCCCACGGCCCGCGCCTCGGGGTCCGAAGCGTGCGCGGATATCCTCCTGCACAATTCAAAGGACCCATCCCGCATAAAGAATGAAGCTATGGCCGCCGCGTGAAACACGGCGTCCACGTCGTTTGTGGTGGCGCGTGGAAAGTCCTCCGCGACGAGAGCCGCCGCGACGAAGAGGCCAATCAAGACGACAAGCGCCTTCAATCTCAATCTGACCTTGTCCATAACATACCCTTATTTATACAACCTCACCCATTTTACCATATTTCGGCATAACTTGGGGCCGGTCATCGGCACAACTCGGGTCAAGTCATCGGCATAACTCAGGTCGGCTCATCGGCACAACTCGGGGTCGCTCATCGGCATAACTCGGGGTTGCTCATCGGCATAACTCGGGGTCGCTCATCGGCACAACTCGGGGTCGCTCATGCCGATGAGGCGGTCAGGAGGTCGTAGGAAGAGAACTAGAACAGCTCGTTTTCGAGCATGGCGCAGAGCGCGTGGTAGACGGGCAGATGGTATTCCTGTATCTGGTAGGTCTCCGTCGCGGGGACGCGCACCGTCACATCGCACACATCAAGGAAACGACCGCCCTTCGCGCCCGTCAGGCCAATGGACTTCACGCCCAGCGCCTTCGCGAGGACAGCCGCCGCCACGCAGTTCCGGGAGTTGCCGGAGGTCGAGATCGCGATGAGCACGTCCCCGGCGCGTCCCAACCCCAGCAGCTGCTGCGCGTAGGCCTCGTCCCACCCCACGTCGTTCGCGAAGGCCGTGAGGATGCCCGTCATGGAAAGAAGCGAGACGGCGCCGAGCGAGCCTTCGAGCCGTTCGGCCAGCCGCGCCCCCTCGGGGCCCATCGTCGCGAGCCGCGCCTTCAGTCCGGCGGGGATGTCGCGGTGCCTCTTGAACTTCTTCAGCAGTTCGCCGACGATGTGTTCGCTGTCGCACGCGCTGCCGCCGTTGCCGCAGACCAGCACCTTCCCACCGGCCCTGTACGCCGCGAGCAGCGTCTCATAGGCCGCCGCGACATCCGCCCGGCAGGCCTCCAGCGCAGGATAGCGGCCGAACAGCTCCTCGAAGATCGCCCGCGTGCCGTCCTTCACTTTTCGTCCCCCATCGCCGCCACGGCCAGGGCCGCGTAGTCGCCGATGTTCTCGCTCAGACCCGCCGGCACGATGCGGCAGACCCTGAGCGCGCCGGGGAGCGCCTCGCGTTCGAGGATCGGCGTGATCTCGCCCATGAACAGGTCGGCGTTGCGCATGAACACGCCGCCGAGCACGATGACCTCCGGGTTGAGGATGTCGATGACGTAGGCCAGCAGCGTGGCGAGCTTCTCGGCGCTCTCCTTGAAGACGCGCGTGCAGAAGGCGTCCCCCGCCCGCACGTAGCCGAAGATGTCCTTCGTGGTGAGCGCGCCGGCGCGCGCCCTCTCGGCGCTCTCGCTGCCGGCGTATTCCATCTCGTGTTCACGGGCGCGGATGCCCGCGAGGCGCGCGATGCCGGCGCCGGAGCAGAACCCCTCCGCGCTGCCGTCCTTGTTGTACCCCTTCGGCCCGCGCGGCGCCAGGCGGATGTGGCCGATCTCCCCCGCGTTGTCGTTCGTGCCGGAGTAGAGCCGCCCGTCGATGACGATGCCCGCGCCCAGCCCCGTGCCGAAGGTCATGAACACGACGTTCCGCGCGCCCCGCCCAGCCCCGTACTTCGCCTCGGCCAGCGCGCAGGCGTTCGCGTCGTTCTGGACGTGGACCGGCACGTTGAACGCATCGGTGAAATACTGGACGATCGGCACATTGTCCCAGCCCGGCAGGTTCGGCGGACTCTGGATGAGGCCCGCCTTCGAATCGAGAGGCCCCCCGCAGGAGATGCCGATGTTGGCGATGGCATACGTCTCGGAGAGCGCCTGGATCTTGTCCGTGTAGATGGCCAGCACCTCCTGCCAGCTCTTCCCCGCCGTGGGGAACTCCTCGCGGAACCTGATCTCCACGCCGGCGTTCGTCACCGCCCCCACGCTCACGGCGCACTTCGTGCCGCCGATGTCGAGCCCGATCGAATAGCCCATGGTCCCCTCCTACAGCGTCGTGACGAGCACCGTCCCCGTGCACGGGACCCTCGCCGCGCAGTTCGCCGGCACGAGGACGCTCCGGCGCTCGTTGACGATGAAGAGCGCGGTGAACGTCGCGGGGTCCGCGGCGATCTCGATGGCCCCCGCCGACTCCACGGCCCTGAAGTTGAAGAACGGGCACCGCACCTCGTCACGCGGCGTGGGCACGGGCAGGTCGAAGTCGATGGACTTCAGCGACTCCGCCACGTGCAGCTGGCGCGGCTTGCCGTCGGCCCCCACCCGCCCCCAGTCGTAGAGGCGGTAGGTGGTGTTCGAGCTCTGCTGCACCTCATAGATCAGCACATCCTCGCCAATCGCGTGGACGAGCCCGCCCGGGATGAAGAGCGTCAGCCCCTCGCGCGCGTCGTGGCGCACCAGGGTCTCCTCGAAGCGCCCCGTGCGGACGTCCTCCTCCACGCGCGCGGGCGTCGTTCCGGGCTTGAGCCCCGCGAAGATCGGCCCCCTGCCGCCCAGCACGCGCCACATCTCCGTCTTCGGCTCGCCCCCCGTCAACGCGCGCGTCCGCTCGTTGGGATGCACCTGCACGCTCAGCCGTTGCTTCGCGTCGATCACCTTGAAGAGCAGCGGGAACACACCCTCCACCGGCGCCTTCGTGCCCGTGAACGCCGCGCCGTATTCCCGCGCGAGTTCCTCAAGCGTGCGCCCGGCGAACGGGCCATCCGCCACGACCGACGGCGACACCGGGTGGCCCGAAATCTCCCAGCTCTCGCCGCCCCACAGCGCACTGTGCAGATTCGGCTTGAACGTCAACGGATGGAAACGATTCATTGCATACCTCTCTCGGCTTCACATCGCCGCAAACATCTTTTCGTATCGCGGCATCGGTTCGAGGATGCCGCCGCTCTTCGCCCAATAGTCCGCATCGCACTCGAACACGCCCTTCTCCGTGCGCGTCCAGTGCGCGTCCGGGTAGGCGAGGTCCCGGCGCATCACCTCCCAGTTGCGGAAGTTCTGGTGGCCGTTCGTCTCCACGAGGCCGAGGTCGCCGATGCCGGGGAAGGCCGGCAGACGCGCCGCCACCGCCTTGTTCCATTCCACCATCACCGGGCACACGGTGAGGTCCGCGCAGAAGCACGGCACCTGCCGCTCGAAGGCCGCCTGGGCGATCTTCATGCTCATGGACATCGTCTTCGCGATCGGCTTGAGCGCCATGGCCCGGTAGCCCATCTCGATGCGCTCCAGCGCGTCCTTCACGGTGTGCGCGCTCTCGTCGGCGGCCAGCCGCAGCGGAATGTCGCGCACGTCGATGTCGGCAGACTCGTCGAACGGCTCCTCCACGATCGCGACCTGGTCGTAGGCGCCGATCTTCTTCAGATGGTCGATGAAGCGAAGGAGCGTCTCCTTCTTCTGGTAGCGCCCGTTCGCGTCGAAGTAGTACGGCAGGCGCCCCGTCTTCGTGTAGGGCGTGCGGCAGTCCTTCAGCGCGGCGTGTATCTGCGACACGCGCGCCATGTCCTTTTCGAGCATTTCCTCCTGCGTCCCCGGCTGCCCGATCTTGATCTTCATGAAGAAGGAACCGCTCTCCACCGCCGCCTTGATCTCGGCCGGCGGCACCTTATAGGAGAAGAGCGGGATGGAGGCGCACTTCGCGTGGCGGCTCGACAGCGCCGGACGGTACTCCGCCGGAATCATCTGGTCGAAGTTCGTGAAGCCGTTCTCCCGCGCGAACAGCACCCAGGCGGCGTTGTCCACCGAGACCAGCGCGTTCAGCGCGAAGGTCGCCCGCAGCCTCGGGTTCGCCGCCACCTTCTTCCCGTACTCCCACACCTGCGGCCACAGCGCGTCCAGCAGCTCCACCGGCGACGTGAAGGACATCCCCTTCGCAAGGTTGAGCGCATACTGCGTCATCGCGAACATGATCGCGTTCCCGCCCGCCTCGGAGTTGGCGGCGAAGACGCTCGCGTCGCTCCAGAGGCAGCTCTGCGTGCCCAGCCCGATTCCCCGCTTCCCGCCCGTCGCGCGCAGGCACGAGGCCACGATCCACTCCTCCGTCAGGTAGCCCCCCTTGAAGCCAAAGGGACGCACCATCGGCTCGCGCTCGAACGCGCACGACGCACCGTCGATCGTGATTCGCCTGAGGGGCCGCGCCGCCGCCCCGGCGAAGGCGGGGCGCGCGTTCCGCGCCCGAGGGGATTCGATCGTCTGGCAGCCCGCGAGCGCGAGGGCCCCCAGGCCGATGAAGTCACGCCGATTCACCGTCATCCGAACACTCCCTTGAACCAGTCGAGCTCGCCCTTCACCGTCTTGAGAAGATCGGTCTTGTCGAAGTCATACTCGAAGTGGACGATGTACGGCACGCGCACCTTGTAGGCGTCGAGGATGCGCCTGACGTCCTTCCACGGCACCACGCCGTCGCCGGCGGGGCACATGAACTTGGCGTGGTTCTTCGCGTTCTTCCGCGACAGCTGGTAGTGGAAGTCCTTGAGATCGACGGCGCCGATCCAGGGCGTGACGAGCTCGAAGCCATGCGTCCAGGAGAGGTTCGTCTCGAAGAAGGCGTGCATGGGGTCGTACTCGATGCCCACGTGCTTCGGGTCGAGGTCGCGCACGCACTCGTGAATGTCCCAGAGCAGCCCGCCGAAGACGCTGGGGCCCCACGAGGAGTGGTTCTGGTACGTCGCCTTCACGACCATCTTCTCCGCCACCTTCGCCAGGGAGGCGAACCCGCGCTTGATGCGCTCCATCGACTGGTGGAAGGTCTCCTTCTTCACGTCGTAGAAGTAGTAGCCGGGACGGAACAGCCGGAATCCGCAGTCCGCCGCGACCTTGAGGATCTTCTCGGCGGCGGGGTCCGCGCCGTCCGTGATCGCCGTGCAGATCGTCGTGGACTTGAGGCCCTGCTTCCGGGCCGCCGCGACGACCTTCGGCAGATCCTCGGCCACGCGCTCGGGCAACACGTGCCCCTTCGGGCGCACCGTCCACTGGATGCCGTCGAAGCCGGCCTTCGCCATCAGTTCGCAGAGTTCGTCGATGCCCTTGGTGACGGGCGGCTGGAACATCTTCGAGAAGACGTGGAACTCGGGCTTCGGCGGCGGCGGGATAAGGTCCTCAAGGCCGCGCGCCGTTTCCTTGGGGGCGAACGGCCGCGCGTTGCGGGCCTGCGGCACCTCGATCGTCCCGCATCCGGCAAGCGCCATCGCCCCGAGCGACACAAAGTCTCTTCTGTTCAGCATTCCACACTCCTTCATCATTGTTCGTCTATTGCGCCAAATTGGAAATTCCGCGACAGTATACCACAATCTCTCCCCTCCGGGCCGGTATCCGGACGCACCCCCCTTCTCGTCCAATTGATCAATTTTCATGTCCAACGGGATCAAAATAGAAACACGACCGCCGAATCGCCTCGACAAGCCCAACCTTCACATTCAAGCCAAGCTCCGTACGACAGCGCGCGATATTCGGAACATAGTAGTTCGATGCACCGGGAACCAAAGCCCCCTCAACCCTCACCTCGTTATTCGATCCCAAAACATCGCGAACCCTCATCGCAAGGTCGCGGATAGAAACCGCTTCGTCTGAACCGACGTTGTAAGGTCGGCCCGAGACGCCGCGCTCTAGAATTGCGAAGAGCCATTCAACGAGGTCATCCGAATACATGTAAGAACGTACGGGAAAGCCATCGCCCCGAATGACAATCTGCTCACCCGCATATGCATTACGTATGAAATTACCAATGGCGAAGTGCGCGTTGCGGGCGAGATAGCCTCCAACGAAGGAAAAACAGCGCGGCAGGAGCGTTGGAAGGCCGGATGCCACCGCCATTCGTTCAGCCTCCAGTTTGGCCCGTCCATAAACGGTCACGGGTTCAGGAACATCCTCCTCCATCACGGGGCGCAGAATATTCCTTCCATAGACACCTCCCGACGATACCATCATGAAACGCATGGCGCCACACACCTTCGCCTGGCGAATCGCGTTAGCCGTCCCATCAAGAATAATGGCACGTATTTCTTCGTCGGGCACATCGATCCGTGCTGGCGTAGCGGCATGAATCACGTAGTCAAATCGTGCGGAACCGATATCAAAGGTCCGTACATCGCCGATCAGTTGTTCAACCGGCAGATGATTGTCTGACCGCGCGAGTCTGGCGATAAAGTCGTCGGGCAGACCACGGCGCGAAAGCACTGTGAAAGCATACTTGCCCGGATACCGCGAGAAATAGTCGAGGATCGACTTGCCAAAGAACCCCGTGCCACCGGTGATGAGGACGCGCATCATCCTAAAATTCCGGCAAGAGAGCGATGCTCATTTGCTCTTCAAGTTCCGTACGCGGCAGAAATGGCGCAAGATCTTCTAGGGGTGCCGAAATCATACGTCCGTCTGGCAATTGCCGGGATGCCGCCTTCGGCCCCAATTCCTCAAAAGGATCACTCATCACCTCAACAAGCACGGGGCCTTCCCGCGCAAGCGTCATTTGAATACGATCAATTAATTGACTGTTATTGTCGATCTGCACATACGCGATCCCATACGCCGATGCGAGTTTCTCAAGCGATGGCAGGCGTACACCCGAATGCGCCTCACTGCCCATGAAACGCCCACCGAAAAATGCACGCTGCGTCAGTTTAATCGAAAGATATCCCTGATTGTTGTAGACAAATATCTTGATTGGCAGTCGATAATTGACGAGTGTCTGCAATTCTTGGCAGTTCATCTGAATACTACCATCCCCTGTTATGCAACACACTAATCGTCCTTTTCCGGCACACGCCGCACCAATAGCTGCCGGCAAGCCATATCCCATCGAAGCGCAGGCCTGATTAGCGAATACGCGCATCCCTTTTTTAACGGGGAGTGCCTGATAGGTACTCGTATAGGCAACGCCATTGCCCGTGACCACAATCGTATCGTCCGGCACGACAGACGCAAGCGCGCCCGGCAAAACATAACTCGACA
>JBJEWG010000232.1:0-8368 GCA_051884935.1 Kiritimatiellia bacterium
GCTGCCAGCTGTTCTTCCCGGCGACGAACTCGACGCCCTTGGCCTTGATCTCGGAGAGCTCGCCGCGCTTGACGTTCTTGAGCTCCATGATCTCGGCGAGGAGTTCGGGCGTGATGCCGTCCTTGACAACGATGGCGCCGGAGCGGTCGGAGAGCGTGAGCACCTTCGCGCCGAGCTGGATGAGCTTCTGGGCGGCGAAGGAGGCGACGTTGCCGGAGCCGGAGATCACGCACTTCTTGCCCTCGAACGTCTCGCCGCGCATGGCGAGCATGTTCTCGGCGAAGTAGACGTCGCCGTAGCCGGTGGCCTCGGGACGGATGAGCGAGCCGCCGTAGGAGAGACCCTTGCCCGTGAGCACGCCGGTCCACTCGTTGACGAGGCGCTTGTACTGCCCGAAGAGGTAGCCGATCTCACGGCCGCCCACGTTCATGTCGCCGGCGGGGACGTCCGTATCCGGGCCGATGTGGCGGTAGAGCTCGGTCATGAAGCTCTGGCAGAAGCGCATCACCTCGCCGTCGCTGCAGCGCTGGCCGGGGGTGTGGGGGCTCTGCTTCGGGTTGAAGTCCGAGCCGCCCTTGCCGCCGCCCATCGGGAGGGTGGTGAGGGAGTTCTTGAAGACCTGCTCGAAGGCGAGGAACTTCAGCACGGAGAGGTTCACCGAGGGGTCGAAGCGCAGACCGCCCTTGTACGGGCCGATCGCCGAGTTCATCTGGATGCGGTAGCCGCGGTTCACGCGCACGAAGCCCTTGTCGTCAACCCACGGCACGCGGAAGATGATCGTGCGCTCCGGCTCGACCATGCGCTCCAGGATGGCGTTCTGCTGGTAGGCCTTGTTGCTCTCGATGACGGGCGCCAGGGTGGAGAGAACCTCGTCAACGGCCTGAAGGAACTCGGGCTCGTTGGCGTTCTTCGCCTTGACGTCGTTCATCACGGATTCGATGTACTGGTTCATGCTGTATCCTTGTTGGTGTTGCCGGCCGGGGCCGCGTAAAGACTCTCCTAAAATGGTAGCAGATAGCGTGCCAGAGCCGCCTCGGCCGCCGAAAAGCGTCCCCGCGCGGGTTTTGATTACACGGTGTGTAATGCAGATTGCCGATGTATTACGTTTTGTGTAAGGATTTCGGCGTGTGGCCCCTGCGTGCGGCCCACCGCTAGAGCCGCGCGTGCGGCGGGAGGTGCCGCAACGCCCCCATGGGTGGGGCCGGACGCTACCGAGAGGCCGGCACCTCCCGCCGACGCCTCGTCATACCCAACCCGACGAAGCAGAAAATCCCCCTAGGCGATTCTGGATTCTACTGCCCAGTGGAAGAAATTCTACTGCCGAGTAGAATAAATTCCACTGCCCAGTGGAATTCCATCCACTGCCCAGTGGAATTCACAGCCGCCGAGGCGACCCCGCGCGCCCGACTAGACGTTCTCCTCCGCCCCCCGCCACATCCCCACCGCCTCACCGCCTCGATTGGAAGATGCCCTCGCGCGCGCGCGACCATATATTAGAAGCGGGGAATCGGCGGTGGCGGAAGGGGGAAAAAAGCCGGATGGGATGGCACGCTATTTGCTAAATGACAGCCCAAGGAGCGATTTGGTACACTATGCAGGCAATGGACGCATTGAGTCGGCTGACATCGGAACTATCTGTCTTGCGCGAAATCGCCTCGGTTGTCGCGCGGGGGCGCAACGTCCGCAAGCTCCTTGAAGAGGTGATCGTGATCCTTGAGCGGAGCATGGGGATGCTGCGGGGCAACTTCACGCTGCTGGAAGGCGACGAGCTGCGGATCGTCGCGTCGTCGCGCAAGCTGAACGCCGAGGAGCGTGCGCTCGGGCGCTACCACATCGGCGAGGGGATCACGGGGCTCGTCGCGAAGACGGGGCGGGCCGAGGTGGTGTGCGACGTGCGCAAGGACCGCCGCTTCCTGAACCGCACGAAGAGCCGCACCATCAACGAGGCCCTTTCGTTCGTCTGCGTGCCGTTGATGCACCGCGGGCAGATCATCGGCACGATGGCGGCGGACCGCGAGATGACGGGCGACACGGGTTCGCTCGCGCGGGACGTGGAGCTGCTGGAGATCATCGCGAACCTCGTCGCCGAGGCGGCCTTCGTCTGCCGCGAGGAGGACGCCGAGCAGGAGGCGCTTGTGCGGGAGAACCAGCGCCTGCGGGACATGATTGGGGAGACGCCGGGCCGCCTGATCGGCAACTGCCCCGGGATGCGCGCGGTCTACGAGCAGATCCGCCAGGTGGCGCCGAGCGGGGCGACGGTGCTCATCCGCGGCGAGAGCGGCACGGGCAAGGAGCTGGTGGCGCAGGCGATTCAGGGGCTGTCGGCCCGGCGGGAGAAGCCGTTCGTGGTGCTCAACTGCGCCGCGCTGCCCGAGGCGCTGGTTGAATCGGAGCTCTTCGGGCACGAGAAGGGCGCGTTCACCGACGCGCGCGAGCGCCGCATCGGGCGCGCCGAGGCGGCGAACGGCGGCACGCTCTTCCTCGACGAGATCGGCGACCTCTCGATTCCCGTGCAGGTGAAGCTGCTGCGCTTCCTCCAGGAGCGCACCTTCTCCCGCGTCGGCTCGAACGAGACGCTCACGAGCGACGTGCGGTTCATCGCGGCGACGAGCCGCAACCTGGAGGCCCTCATGGAGAAGAAGCTCTTCCGCGAAGACCTCTACTACCGCCTTTCCGTCTTCCCGATCGCGCTGCCGCGCCTTGCCGACCGCGCGGACGACATCATTCTGCTGGCGCAGCACTTCCTCACGAAGATGTGCGCCAAGTACGAGAAGAACGTCATGCAGTTCTCCGCCCCCGCGCTGAACATGCTGCAGGCCTATGCCTGGCCGGGCAACGTGCGCGAACTCGAAAACTGCATCGAGCGCGCCGTGCTCACCGCCAAGGACGGCTGCATCCACGGCTACAATCTGCCCGCGGCGCTTCAGACCGAGGAGTTCGCCGAGGACCCCTACGGCGCCAACGCCACGCTCACGCTGGACGAACAGCTGGCCGCCTTCGAGAAGCGTCTCTTAGAGGACGCCCTGCGCCGGAACCACGGCAACCACGGCGCGGCGGCGCGCGAGCTCGGCATTTCGCCGCGCATGATGAGCTATCGCCTCGGCCGAGCCGGTTCCGATGCCTTCAGGGGCGCGCGCGGAAAATAACACGCGCGGAATACAACACGCCGCGCCGAAGCGGATAATATGTGGTAGAATGTCCGGCGAAGGAGAAGGTCGATGACCGCGACATACACTTACTGGCAGGACCCGAAGGACGGGCTCTTCGTCGGATACTGGAATGACTACCCGGACTTCCCGACGCAGGGGCGTGATTTGCCCGAACTCCAGCTCATGCTGCGCGACGTGCGCGCGATGATCGACGACGGCACGCTCGTGGACGAACCGCGCACGGTCGCCACGATGGAGTTCGCGTGAAGCGCGCCGACCTATTGCGCCGGCTTGAGGAAGAGGCGTGCGTGCTTGAGAGATCGACCGGCCCGCACGACGTCTACAGGAACATCCTCACGGGCAGGAGAGCCCCTGTTCCGCGACACCGAGAGATAAACGAGTTCACGGCGCGCGCCATCCTTCGCGTTCTCGCCGCGCCAAGCCGGCTCTGAGGAGACGACTGGAGCCGGCAGAGGGATTCGAACCCCCGACCAGCGGTTTACAAAACCGCTGCGCTACCACTACGCTATGCCGGCCACGTGCCGCGTAGTATAACAAAACCCCCTCCCTCGGGCAACCCGCAGAGCGAGAAGGCGGCGCTAGGACCAGTTGCGGCGGCGGTAGGCGCCGGGGGTGTGGCCGGTGAAGCGCTTGAACGTCTTGATGAAATGGCTGTGGTCGCAGAAACCCGTCTCCAGGGCGATGTCGGTGATGAGCCTGTCCGTCGTTTCGAGGAGGACGCGGGCCTTGTTGACGCGGACGTTGAGGATGTAGTCCGCCGGCGTCTGCGACGTGACGTGGGAGAAGAGGCGGCGGAACTGGCTGACGGATCGCTTGGCGATCTCCGCCAGGCGGGCGACGGGGATATCCTCGGCGGCGTGCCGGTTGATGTATTCGATCACGTCGCGGATGGGGTCGTACCAGTTCGGCGCCTGCTCCTGGGAACGGGCGCGGTAGTGGAGCGTGACCCAGCCGATGGCCGCGCCCCGGGCGTTGTGGATGGGGTAGATCGACACGCGGTTGAGCTTGGTGGAGTGGTCGGCGGCGTAGCCGTAGACGCGATCGACGACGGGCACGCCCGACTCGAAGACGGCCCGCTCGCGGGCGTTGTAGAGGGCGGCGATCTCCGGGGGATAGAGGTCTTCGGCGCGCTTGCCGAGCACCTGTTCGAGGCTTTTGAGGTTGTTCAGCTCCAGCGCGCGGCGGTTCTTGTAGATCATCCGCCCCCAGGCGTCCTTGATCGTGATGCCGGCCTCGGGCAGCACGTCGAGCAACTGCATGAACATCTCCATGCAGGGACCGGCCTCCCTGAGGAAGCGCCGCCGCGCCGTTTCGAAGTCTGGAACGCCGCGTGCCGCCGCGCGTTGTGTGTGAGGGGCCTTTTTCGCCATGACGCGATTATACACATTCATACGCGCCTGATACAATCCAAAACTTGCCGCCTGTGCGATAATAACGACGCTCGTTCGAGGTTCGTTCGGGCGCGGTAAGGAAAGGAAATGCGGTCATGTTGAAGAGATACGAGGCGGCGCTCGCGGTCGTGCTGGGATTGGCGGGGACGGTGTGGGGCGACGTGACGCTGGCGTCGGGCGACACGCTGGACTGGGCGACGCAGGCGCCGGCCGCGACGGAGGAGATACGGGCCTCGGGCGGCACGCTCGTCTTCTCGGCGGACGCCACGGTCATGAACGTCTTCCACCTCACGGGGCCCGTCAACGTGCAGATCGCGAACGGCGCGCAAGTACGTTTCGTGCGCAAGTGGCTGAAGGAGAGCGACGCGGGGAAGATGGTCTTCGACGGCTCCTTCGCCTTCGGCAGTGACACGCACGACACCTTCGCCTACCTGCCGCCCGACTCGGTCGCTTTCACCGAGGTGGCCCGGGCCGCCGGCGCGAAGGTCACGCTCACGGGCTATCCTTCGTTCACCGTGATGCCGGAGAAGTGGGCCGAGCCGGTGGACTACGTTCTGGCGCGCGACGTCTACGTGACCCTCTACGGCACGGAGATGTTCGACGTCGTGGACGGGCGGGTGAGGCTGCCGCTGGCGGAATCGGGCGCGATCACCTGGCGGATGTCGTCCACGGCGAACTTCGCCGCCGGCGCCATGATCGAGGTGCCGACGAATCAGACGTTCATTCTCCGCCGGATGAACTTCAACGCCGCCACCGGTTCCGGCTCGACGGTGACCGGAGACAAAGCGTCCTGCGAATTCTCCAACGATCTGACGTGCGTGGCGGGTGGTACGGTCCGGTTCGATTCCGAGATCGAGACCCGCTACTGGGGCGACATCACCGGCGAGGGGCATCTGCGCGTTGGCGCTCAATTCAGGAATCGCTACCTCTTTGGCTCGCTCGCCGGGATGACGCCCTCCTCCACGCTGACGCTTGAGTCCGGTTGGCTTGGCTGGGATGGCGCCCACTCCGCCACGCGCCTCAATTCGAGCTTCCCCGAGAGCGTCCGCCTTCTGTGGTCGCAGCCCACAAACATCGTCTCGATCGGTTTCACGACGCCGGACGGGAAATTCGACACGAATTCGGTGTATCGGCTCGGCGCGCTCTCGGGCGTGAACGTCGATGGGGGCGGTGAGTATGGCGTGCGCCTCCAGTACAACAAGAATATGCGCATCGAAGTCGGAACCCTGCGCGGTTCGATCACCGCCGTGGCATCGACGACCCCCAATTCATGCGACCTCGCGATCGACCGAATGGCGACCAGCGACAACGGGGAGATCAGCGCGAAGCTGTACATCAAGAACGGCATGCGCCTGTCGATCGGCGCGACGGAGGGTTGGCCCGAAATCTACTACATGAACGACCAGGTGAGCAGCAACTCCATCACGGTTGCGGACGGCGCGCTCATCAGCAAGATCACCATCCCCGCCGGCAAGAGCGTCTACCTCTTCGGAAACTGCGATGTGGGGATGCTCCTCGGCGCGGGCACGCTCGTGGTGGCGGGCGGCACGGTGCGCGTGGGGGCTGGCGAGGCGACGGCGAAGATCGTCGCGCGGGACGGCGCGGTGGTGACCTGCGGCGGCGGCGAGGACATCGACGCGCTGCTCGGGGAGAAGGCCGCGCTCTGGCTGGACGCCTCCGCGACGGAGTGCATGGTCGGCGCCTGGAACGAAGGCTGGGCGGCCTCCACGGCGAAGGGCGGTGGTGCCCAGGTGCTGAAGCACTGCCCGGCGACGACGCTCAACGGCGCGCCGACCGCAACGTGGACCAACGGCTTTCCGCTCGTCGAGAAGTGGTTCGACAAACGCCCCGCCCAGCGGCTCAACTACGGCTGGCAGGACCGGTGCGTGAACTACACCAGCACGCTTTATACGCTCGCCTACCCGTATCTCGTGCCCAACGGACTCAACGGCCGCGCGTACATGAGCTTCGGCGAACACGGCGAGACGGATTGGGATGCCGACGTCTACGGCCTCTCCTGTTCAAAGGACCACACGACGACGTTCCCGTATCGTGAGCGCCGCCGGATGCCGTTCATGCAGGACATGAAGGGCGACAAGCCCGAGGGCCACGCCCTCAAGGTCGGCACGGCCATTCTCGTGTTCGGCTCGCAGAACGGCGGTGGTCGTGCGATCCTCGGCGGCTACAGGGGAGAGAACGAGAAAGAGATGCAAAAGTCCGCCAACGGTCGCGCGGGCTGGGTCGATGCCAAAACGAACCCAACGTGCAGCGCCAATTACATTCGCGGGGGCGCGGGGTACGGTCTGGAAAACTCCTGGCTCTCGACGAAGGATTACGCCTTCTTCGTGGATGGCGAGCAGGTCGATCCCACGGCCACGTCTCCGAACGGCGGCTGGCAGATTGTCTCGTTCAACGGCAACGGGCTGTACGCGCGCTCGCTGGGCATGGCCTTGAACTTCGCGGAGTCGGGCGGGCAGAACTACGCCGAGGTGCTGATCTTCGAGAAGGCGCTCACGACGCGCGAGCGGCGCACGGTCGAGGGCTATCTCGCCCAGAAGTGGAACCTGCCGGGAGGCTGCTCCGTGAAGGGGCCCGTCACCGCCGAGGCGGGTTCGACGGTGCGCGGCCACGTGACGAACGTTGGCGGCGACGGCACGTGGCGGCTCGACTCGCCGGAGGCGGCGCCCGCGCTGGACGGCACGTTCGCGGGCGACGTGGCCCTGACGTTCACCTACTCCGACGGCGCCGTCTCGCCTGTTCGCACGCTGAACGCGGCCCCCGGCTCGACGCGTGGGGCCGTTGCCGTGCACTTCGCGGCGGCGCCCCAGTCGGGGACCTATCCGCTCGTGCGGGGCACGGCCGCCGAGAACTTCGCCGCTTGGTCGCTCACGACGACCGGCGACACCGCCGGGCGCGTCTATTCGCTCGACGTGATTGACGGCGCGCTCGCGCTCGTCGTCAAGAGCGGTGGCACGATGGTCATCTTCCGCTGAAGCTGGCGCGATGATCGAGATACGTCAGGCCACGCCGCAGGACGACGACGCGATCTACGACGTCGTCCAGAACGCCTTCGCCACCGCCGAACATCGGGACGGCACCGAGCAGGACCTGGTCGTGGCCCTGCGGGGGAGCGCGCGGTTCGTCCCGGAGCTGTCACTGGTGGCGGTGGAGGACGGGGCGGTGGTGGGCTACGCCCTCTTCACGGTGGTGAGGATCGGGGAGGCCGAGGAGCTTGCGCTGGCGCCGCTCGCGGTGCTGCCGCAACATCAGCGGCGGGGCGTGGGCGGGCGGCTGATCGAAGCGGGCCACCGAGTCGCCCGGGCGCGCGGCTTCCACTATGTGGTCGTGCTCGGCAGCGCGGCGTATTACCCGCGCTTCGGCTATGTGCCGGCGGCGCGGTTCGGCATCCGGGCGCCGTTCGAGGCGCCGAGCGAGAACTTCATGGCCGTGGAGCTGAACGCTCCGGACGGCGATATCCGTGGCGTGGTGGACTACGCCCGGGAGTTCGACCTCTAGAGAATCCTCTTATGAACATGACACGACACAACACACTCTCACGACGCAGCTTCCTTGCCACTGGGGCGGCGTTCGGCATCGGCGGGGCCGCCTTCGGGAAGAGCCGCGCGCGGCAGGTCGCCGCCGGTGCGAAGATCCGCCTCGCGCTGATCGGCTGCGACAACCAGATGACGGGGCTGATCCAGCGCATGGGCGGGGACGGGAACGTCGAGATCGTCGCGATGTGCGACCCCTACAACGTGCAGTTCGACCGCGTGAAGGCGGCGGCGGTGAAGTTCCACGGGCGGTTCG
>JBJEWG010000233.1:0-8310 GCA_051884935.1 Kiritimatiellia bacterium
GGCGGCGCGCCTTCTCGTCCGGCATGAAGATGTCGATCTGCTCCGCGAGGTACGGGTCCACCGCCTCAAGGCCCATCCGCGCCGTGTTGAGGATGATGTCGCCGCCGAAACCGCTCGTCACGCGCCCGAGAATCATCAGGTTCGAGTAGTCGTAGAACTCGTGGTACCACGCGGCCGCGTTCGCCAGATAGCGCCCGATCATGAGGTAGACGCGCAGGGCCTTCTCGTCGTTCTTCTCCATGGCCGCCTGCACCACCTTCAGGCGCTCGGGCAGCTTCATGGACTTCCGGAACTTGAAGCCGAACGCCCGCGCGAGGTGATCGACCGCCTGCTGCGAGAAGTACATCGCCCCCACGCCCGCGTCGCCGCTCCACTCGCACTTCGGCGCGTTCGGGTTGAGGTCCACCGGCGCGAAGGCGAGCTCGCTGATGCGCCCCGTCAGCGCCCCCTTCGGGTTGATGTAGCCGACGGCCTCGCTGGACCCCATCGCCACGCCGAGAATGCCCGTGCGCTTCATCGCGATCGCCCCCGCGAGCGCCGTCACGTCGCCGTCGTTGAACACCTCGAACGGGCACTGCCACTCCTCCTCGATGCGCGAGAAGAGGCTCTGCGCGAGTTCGAGCTGGCCGGGATTCTTCTCCTGCACGCCGCGGATGAGGGACGCCACGCCGAGCTTCTTGCCCACGAGCACGCCCGCCGTCGAGCCGCCGATCGCGTCCACGCGCCCGCCCAGCGCCGCGGCGGCCTCCTCCAGCCCCGCACTCAGCTTCTCGTAGTGGTACTCCGGGTCCGCCTGGCCGCGCGGGTCCCACGGGAACTCCTTGGAGAAGACGACCTTGCCGCGCCGGAGGGCGGAGATCTTGAAGTCGCTCGCGCCGAGGTCGAAGCCGATGCGGTAACCGTTCGTGTTGTTCTTCACGACCACCTCGTGCTCGCGCATCTCGGGGATCTTCGCGAGCGGCGCCGCCACGCACTCCATCGGCCGCCCGTAGAGGTCGCCGAAGAACTTGAAGTCGAACGCGCGCGCCCCCTTCTTCGTGTAGGCGCGGACGATCGGCTTGACGATCTCGTCCGGCCCCGCGATGTGCAGCTTCCAGCCGCCCGCGCTCCAGAGGACGAACTTGACGACACGCTCCACGAGGTGCTTGACGCCCGGCAGCATCGCCGGGTGGATGCGCTTCGGCACCGTCATGTCGTAGCGGTAGACGTTTCCGTCCTCGCGCTCCCACGCGATCGCGATCGTCTGCTCGTTTCCGTGCGCGTGCGTCCGCAGAAAGTTCAACGCCTTGAGCGGCGCCTGAAAGCCCGCGTCCGCCCCGCATCCACAGTCACATTTGGCCATCTCTCTACTCCTTGTTATATGGTAAGCGAAAGTGTCAGCCCTCGACCTCGCCCCGGCACAGGCGGTCGAAGTAGTCCTTCGTGGTCTTCCAGACGACCGGCGAGAGCAGCACGAGCGCGACGAGGTTCGGGAAGGCCATCAGGCCGTTGAAGGTGTCCGCGATGCCCCACACCACCGACACCGTGAGGTACGGCCCGATGAACACGACCAGCACGTAGAGGAGGCGGTAGGCCTTGATCACGCCCTGCCGCTTCGTCCCCACCAGGTATTCAAGACACTTCTCGGAGTAGTAGTCCCACCCGAGGATTGTGGTGAACGCAAAGAAGGTGAGCGCCGTCATCAGGAAGAAGCTCGACAGCGCGCCGGAGCGCGGGCCGAGGAAGGCGAGGCCCCGCGAGAACGCCTCGATCGTGATGTCCACGCCCTTGAGGCCCAGCGAGGGCTCCCAGGCGCCCGTCACGACGATCGCGAGGCCCGTCATCGTGCAGATCACGATCGTGTCGATGAACGTGCCCGTCATGCACACGAGCCCCTGGCGCGTGGGCTCGTTCGTCTTCGCCGCCGCCGCCGCGATCGGCGCCGAGCCGAGGCCCGCCTCGTTCGAGAAGATACCGCGCGCCACGCCCTTCTGCATCGCGATCAGGATCGTGCCCACCATGCCGCCCGTGAACGCGCTCGGGTTGAACGCCGCGCGCACGATCAGTTCGAGCGCGGACGTCACCTTCGAGAGGTTGCCCAACAGCAGGAACGCGATGATCACCACGTAGAACACCGCCATGAACGGCACCACCACCGTCGAGACCTTCGCGATGCGCTGCAGCCCGCCGATCACCACCAGCCCCACGCACGCCGTCACCACGAACCCCGAGACCACCACCGCCCACGAGTAGGTGGTGCCGAAGAGCATCAGCCCCGTCGTCGGGTCCGCCGGGTCGAATCCCGCGTCGAAGAAGCGCAGCGTGGCGGACGTGATGCCGTTGATCTGCGTGATCGTGCCGATGCCCATGATGCCGGCGAGCACCCCGAAGACCGCGAAGGCCACCGCGAGCGGCTTCCACCTGCGGCCCAGCCCCTTCTCGATGTAGTAGAACGGCCCGCCGAGCACGCGACCGTCGGGCGACACCTCGCGGTACTTCACCGCGAGCAGCCCCTCCGCGTACTTCGTCGCCATCCCGAAGAAGGCCGCCACCTCCATCCAGAAGAGCGCCCCCGGCCCGCCCGTGCCGATGGCCGTCGCCACGCCCACGATGTTGCCCGTGCCGATCGTCGCGGAAAGCGCCGTGCAGAGCGCGCCGAACTGGCTCACCTCGCCGTCCACGTTCGGGTCCGCCTCCTGGTGGAACATGTACCGGAACGCGCGCTTGAGGTTGAAGAGGTGCACGAAGCGGAGAATGCACGTGAGCAGCAGCCCCGTCACGAAGATGGCCGCGATGAGGGGAATCCCCCACACCCACCCGTCGATCGTGTCCACCACGGCCGTGAACGACGTCAGCCAGTCGCTCGTCGCCTCCACCGTCTTCGCCACCGTCCCCGTTTGCGCCGCCTCGGGCGCGGTCTCCACCACCTTCAGCGCCGTGGGCGCGGCGTTCGTGGCGGCCTGCGCCAGCGCCGTGAACCCGGCAAGAACCGCGGCGCCGGCCGCGGCGAGCATCTTCTTCATGTCGCTCCCTTTCACGTTCGCAAGAGTGTACCAAACCCACCCGACGGCTTCAAGCGGCCCCTCAGCGGAGGATGAGGACCGTCCCGAGCGGCGAGCCCACCTGGATGTCGCCCGGCCCCGTCACGACGACGCCCGCGCGCTGCAGCGCGGCGCGCCCGCCCCGGAACTCCCGTCCATCGACGAAGACCCCGCCCTTCAGCTCGATCTTCACGCCGCTCCGCAAATCGAGCGTCGCGCCGCTCGCGAGGTTGAACGTCGCCCCGTCGATCTCCTGCGCCAGCTCGTCCATCCGTTCGAGGCGGATGTCGTCCAGGAAGAGCATGCGCCCGCTGTTCACCGAGCCGCCGACCTCGAAGGCCAGCTCGTGCTCGCCGGCCGCGAGCTCGACGACCACGGATTCCCGCGTGTAGTTGTAGTAGGCCGCCTGGGGCGCGAGTTCAAGCGCCGCCTCGCCATCCACCTCCACCGTGAGCGGGAGCTTGTAGCTTTCGTTGTAGTTCCGCGCGCAGCGGAGGAAGGAGAGCTCGTAGGCACCGTCCTCCGGCACCGAGACCGTGCCGTGCATCCGCGTCTGGTTGCGCACATAGACCGTCTGCATTCCGCTCGGCGTCCTCTTCCAGCCCGCCGAGACCCGTCCGCCGTTCCGCTGGCAGCCCGACGCATCCACGCCATTCGCCAACACCGTGAACGCCCACCCGTGCGGCGCCACCGAGGAGAATCCAATCGATCCGGCGACGTCGTCCGCCTCGAAGTCGCCGTTCGGCACGTAGTTGGCGCCGTGGCGCAGCGAGAGCGTGCCGCCGGCCGCGACGGTCACGGCCGCGTTCTTCAGCCGCCCCGCCCCGCAGGCCAGCGTCGCGCCGTCGGCGATCGAGACGGCCGCGTCGTCCAGCGTGTAGTCCCGCAGCGCCAGCGTGCCGCCCGAAACGACGACGGCGCCGTCCGTCACCAGGTTCGTGACCGTGAGCGAGCCCTCGCCGCGCTTCACGACATCCGGCACCGCGATCCTGGAAACATCGCACCGCACGATGCGGAAGGAGTCGAAGAGCAGGCTCTCGTAGGTATTGTTGGCCGTGCTCGTGCCCGTCTCGATCCGAAGCGTGTGTCCGCCCGCCGCGAGCGGCGCGGCGACGGTGACGTAGCGCGTGAACGGATGCCGCGTGGGGCGCCCGCCGGGAATCTCGGTGACGACTTCCGTCGCCGCCCCCGCGTCGATCGTGACGGTCACGGGCATCTCGTGCCCCTTGTACTCCCCTGAGGGGCGACAGCCCAAATCGAACGCCACGCACCAGAGGCCATCGGCGGGGACGGTGAAGGACCCGGCCAGAACGCCCCTCTGTCGCACGTAGGCGTAGGCCGTTCCGTTCGTCGTGTAGTGGCTCGGATATTTATCCGTGAAGCCGGAGGACGTATTGAGCGCGCGGCCACCATCGCCAAAACTGCTTCCCTCCAGGTGCGAGAACGTCCAGCCGCTCGCATCGGCCTCGAAGCTCGGGTTGGCGAAACCGCCCGCGACCTCCACCTCGTTCGTCAGCTTCCCGCCCATCGGCAGCTCCAGTGTCAGGCCGAGCTCGACGTTCGCGCCGTTCGAATCGAAGACGAAGCCATCCGGGCCGACCTGGGCGACGGCGGGGACCGTGAGCTGGGTCGTGGTGAAGAACGGCGAGGAGGAATCGGCGTCGGCGACGAGCGCGCCGCCGTCAAACGTGAGCTCGAGCGCGCCGCGCACCACGATGTTGCGGATCGGCTCGCAGTCCTCCGCGAGGGAGAGCCGAACGCGGCTGAAGGAGCCGTTCTGCCGCCCCAGATAGAGCGAGTGGTTCGACTTGTCGGTGAATCCCAGGCGCGAGAGCGTGAGCCGCGCCGCCGTGCTGTCCGTCGAGCCCATCCAGTTGCTGGAGCCGTCCAGAACGAGCTTGTTCGGCGGGCTGATCTCGCCGTTCTGCACGAAGAACGTCGTCCCCTGCGCGAACGTCACGGGGCCCGAGCCCAGGGCGTTCGACCGCGTCGCGCGCAGCTGGCCGCCGTTGACCCGTATCCCGCCGTTGAACGTGCTCGTCGCCGTGAAGCGCAGCGTCCCGAACCCATTCACGGTGATGCCGCCGTCCTGCTCGACGCCCGGCGCGGTGGAGAGGGCCTGCGAGATTTCGTAGTCGCCGCCCTCCCGGACCCCGCGGACGGCGAGGCCGCCCACGCCGATGTAGGCGTTGGAGAAGGTCGTCTCACCCAGCAGAACGCTGCTGCCGGCGTTGTTCGGGGTGAACAGCGCCGTGAGGGACGCGCCGTCGAGGAGAACCTCCGCCGTGCTGTTCGGGTTGGACGCGCGCAGACGGGCCATCGTCACGTTGTTGCTCACCAGATTGAGCCGTCCGTCGCGGGTATGCATCCGATAGAGGTTGACGGGCCCCGTCAGCGTCAGGGCACCCGGGCCGCCCTTCACCCACGTCGTCTCGTCGTCCGTCACCACCTCGCCGTCCTCGTCCACCATGCCAATGGCGGCCGAAATCCGCGCGGCGCAGTCGTTCGACACGCTCCAGACGCTGATCGGCCCGGGATAGTTCGTCGCGGACGCAACGGCAATCGTCCCGTCACCGCCAACCGAATAGCCATCTGCGGAGAACGTGAGGTTGCTCACCACGACCTTCCCCTCGACCTCCAGCGCCTTCGCCGCCGCATCCGCCCCGAAGACGGCGTTGTTCCCGTTGGCCCACACCGCCCCTTCGTCCCAGTTGAGGGCCGTCAGGTTCCAAACGGCGCGTTCCGTCGTTGGATTCCACGCCTGATCGGCGGCGAACGACACCATCGCGGCACCGACCGCGACGACTAAACCCAGCTCGAACTTCAATTTCATGCCCGTATTATCTCATAAACGTGCAGAAAGCGCAACCACGAAATCAGATTGGGCAGCCCACCCGCGTAGATTAGCCCGTAGATAATGTCGCGCGCGCGAGGGAGTCTCCGCCAACCGCCGACTTCTTCGCCAAGCGCTGAACGTGTAAACGGGCAGAACGTGTCCGACGAAGCGGGTATTCACGAGTTGTGCCGATGACCGACCCCGAGTTATGCCGATGAGCCGACCCGAGTTGTGCCGATGACCGACCCCGAGTTATGCCGATGAGCGACCCCAAGTTATGCCGATGACCCGACCCGAGTTATGCCGATGACCGACTCACGTGATAGTGAAATAATAGTGAAATAATAGTGAAATCCGCCCCCGCGTTTTGGCATACTATTCACATGATTCAGGTCAAACTCGACAATGAGATCGTGAGCCGTCTGCTCTCCATTGAACGCGCCAACGAACAGTTCGGCGGCATCCGCCTGCCGGTGAAGATTTCAGATCGGCTCCGCAAGAGTTCCCGCAAGAAGAGCTCATACGCCTCGGTGAAGATCGAAGGCAATCCGCTGACGGAAGAACAGGCCTCCGAGGCCATCGACTCCTCCCGCCGTCATTATCTGAAGCCCGAGCAGGAGGTGCGCAACTATTATCAGGCGCTCGAATTCCTCGAACGCCAGCTCGCCGCACGGCATCCCCTCGACCGCGAACTCATCCTCGCGACGCAGGCCATTGTCGTTCAGGGCGAATCGTCGGAAAAGACGGGCATTCGCGGCCCCATGCCGCCTGGCGTCCTTTTCGCCGTTTACGACGACGCGACAGGGAGGCCCGAATACATCCCGCCGCAGGCAAGCGACATCGAACCGCTCCTCGCGGAGCTCATCGACTACATCGCGACCGGCGACGATCATCCAATCCTCAAGGCGGCGATTCTCCATTACCAGCTCGTCACGATCCATCCGTTCGAGGATGGCAACGGACGCACCGCACGGCTCATGGGCGACTATCTGCTCGACCTGAGCGGCTATGGCTTCAATCGCGTCGGATCACTTGAGGAATATTTCTGCTACGACATCGAGGAATACTACCGCTCACTGCAGATGGGCCTGCCGGCGGTATTCTACGACGGACGGGAGAACCCACCGCACCCGGAAATCTGGATTCACTATTTTCTGCGCATGGTCGAACTCCACGCCAAACGTGCGGTCGAACTGGCGTCCGGCTCGCAGAAGGCGCGCTTGGATGTGGCATTGACGCATCTCGGCAAACGTGAACGCAGTTTCTACGACTACCTGCGCACGCATGGGATCGAGGAATTCCAGCCCATCGACCTTGCGACGAAGTTCAAGGTAACGAACCGCACCGTCATAAACTGGTGCGCCGCACTCGTCAAGTGTGGGCTTCTTGAACCCAGACTCGGCGGGCGGCGCATTCGGTCCTACATCGTGCGCTAAGGGACGAGGGCGGTCGCTAGAGCAGCACGCCCTTCGTCGAGGCCGCGTCGTCGTCCCACCACGAGCCCTTCGTCAGCGAGACGCGGGCGATGGACTTGGTCGAGAGCTGGATGCCGCGCGCGGTCGCGCCGCGCACCTCCACGACGGGCCGCTTCTCGCCGCCGGCCTTGTCCACGAGTTCGAGCGGCTGGAAGAGCATCTGGTGGATCTTCTGGTTCTTCGCCGGACGGAACTTCACGTAGAGCTGCGCGGGGCAGCCCTCGTCGAAGAACAGCACCTTGCTCTTTTCGGGCGCAAGGCGGTATTCCTTGTTGTTGATCATGCCGCCGAACGTGAAGCGCTTGATGTAGGAGAAGCCGTAGAGAGGCTCCTCGTAGACGCACGTGAACTCGCGCGCGCGGTCTTTCTCGGGGTTGAAGAGGAAGACTTCAAGGAGGTCCTTGTCGACGAATATCTTGTCCGCCGGCGGCGTCATCTTGTAGCGGCCGTCCTTCCAGACGAAGACGAGCCTGTCGAGCGAGGAGCACTTGAAGAGCTCGTCGCCGCCGCGCAGGCCGGAGCCGACGAAGTGGTTCTCCTTGTCGTAGCGGATCGTGAGCTCGCTCGCGGTGATCGCGCGCACATCGACTTCCTTGAAGGCGCCCTGGGCGATCTTCGTGCAGCGGGGGTACTTCTTGCCGTACTGCTTGACGAGGCCCTTGAGGTACTTGATCACGAAGGCGCGGAGGTGGACGAGGTTGTCGTTGACCTGGGCCTCCTCCTTGCGGATGCCGTCGATCTCCTCGCGGTTCTTGTTGATGTCGAACTGGGAGATGCGGCGGATCGGAATCTTCAGGAGGCGATCCACGTCGTCGTCCGAAATCTCCGGGTGACGCAGCTCGTGCAGAAACGGCTCGAAGCCCCTGCGGATGGCGGCCTGCACGCCCTCGAACGTCTTCTCCTTCTCGATGAGCTTGTAGATGCGCTCCTCGATGAAGATGCGGTCGAGCGTGCGGTCGTGGAAGAGCTTGTCGAGCTC
>JBJEWG010000234.1:0-8293 GCA_051884935.1 Kiritimatiellia bacterium
CGCACAACAGAAAGGGTGCCTCACCGCGATAGAAAGGGCCCCACCGTGATGGAGGTCGAGGGTGTCTGTTGCTGATGCGGGTTTTGTGCTATAATCACGCGTCCATGAGAAAGACGACGAAGTTGTTTGTTTTGGAGGTTATGCTTGGCCTCGCACTTGTTGGTTATGCCCGCGGTGCCTGTGTCCATGCGGCTGGTGGCCGTGTGCAGGGGGTGACGATTCGGGTCAGGCCCGGGGAGTCTCTGGTGGCGGTGCGGGATAAGGTGCGGGCGTTGTCGGCGGAGGCGCGCGCGAAGGGCGTGGAGGTGGTGCTGGCGCCGGGGCGGTATCGGCTTGAGGCGCCGCTCGACTTCGACGCGCGGGACGGCGGTTCGGCGGAGGCGCCTGTCGTCTGGAGGTCCGGGGACGGGGGGCGGGCCGTTCTCTGCGACGGCGTGAACCTCTCCGCCGCGTCGTTCGAGCCCGTGGCGGACGCTGCGATTCTCGCGCGGCTGGACGGTGCCGCGAAGGGGCGGGTGCTTGTGGCGGACCTTGCGGCGAGCGGGTTCCCGTTCTGGAAGCCCCTCACGCGGGAGATTCGCCAGCCGACGCCGGTGCCCGAACTGTTCGTCGATGGGGTGCGCATGACGCCGGCCCAGTGGCCGAACGCGGGCGAGTGGGCGACGATTCGCGGGATTGTGGACGCGGGGACGCGGGACAACGACGGCAGCGTGGGGCAGGGGCTCGGCAAGGCGCGGGCCGCGCAGCCCGGGCCGCCGCGCGGGGGGACGTTCGTCTACGAGGGGGATCGGCCCGCCCGCTGGACGAAGGCGCCGGAAGTGTGGCTGCACGGGTTCTGGTGCTTCGACTGGTACGACGCGGTCATTCCCGTGGCCGCGATCAACGCGGCGTCGAACACGATCACGTTCGCCGCGAAGCACACGTATGGCGTGCGGCAGGGGAACCCGAGGCCCCGCCGCTGGAGGGCCGTGCATCTGCTGGAGGAGCTGGACGCGCCGGGCGAATACTACGTGGACCCCGTGGGGAAGAAGCTCTACTTCTGGCCGGTGCGGCCGCTGGAGGCCGCCACGCGGATCGTCGTGACGGGGGTGTGGCGCAACCTGGTGCGCGTGGAGAAGGCGCGGGACCTCGTCTTCCGCGGGCTTGGGTTCGAGGAGTGCTTCGGGGACGCCGTGAATCTGAAGGAGGGGGAGCGCGTCGCGTTCGAGCGGTGCGCGTTCCGGAACATCCGGGGGAAGGCGATCTACAGCCAGGCCTGCACGGGGTGCCGCGTGGCGGGGTGCGACGTCTCCGACACGGGCACGGGCGGCGTGACGCTGAACGGCGGCGACCGGAAGAGGCTGGTGCCGGGCGGGAACGTGATGGAGGATACGTGCGTGCGCAACTTCTCGGTGCACTGCCTCACCTACGCGAGCGGCGTCCACATCGGGGGCGTGGGGAACGTGGTGCGGCACTGCGAGTTCTCCGGCGCGCCCCACATGGCGGTGGGGGTCTCGGGGAACGACCACGTCTTCGAGTACAACGTCGTCTCCAACGTCTGCATGAGCTCGGACGACGCGGCGGCGTTCTACAAGGGGCGCAATCCGTCCTGCCGGGGGAACGTGCTGCGCTACAACTTCTGGAGCGAGATCGGTTCGCCGCGCGGGCATGGCACCGCGGCCGTCTACTTCGACGACGGCGACTGCGGCGACACGGTCTACGGCAACGTCTTCCACAGGTGCGGGGAGCCGGGGTTCGGGGGCTTCGGGACGGTGTTCTGCCACGGGGGGCATTCCAACCGCGTGGAGAACTGCGTGTTCGTGGAGTGCCGGCGGCCGCTCGGCTCCGCCCCGTGGAGCCAGGCGCGGTGGGTGGACTTCCTGCACAGTCCGCTTGAACAGAACCGCCTGCTCAAGGAGGTGTGCGTGACGAGCGCCGTCTGGGTGGCCCGCTACCCGGCGATCGCCTCGATCTTCGCCCCCGAGGTGGATACGAACCGCTGGAACCTCGCCGTGAACAACGCATTCATCGACTGCCCGCTCGTCCTGCCCGGCCGCGCCCCCGGCGAGACGCAGCCCGGCCTCGTGAGGGGGCGCTGGGCGACGAACGCGACGGACGTGGTGTTCGCGGGCGATCCCGGCTTCGTGGACGCGGCGGCGAAGAACTTCGCGCTGCGGCCCGACGCGGAGGTCTACCGGCGCATCCCCGCGTTCAAACCCATTCCATTCGAGAAGATCGGCCCGCTCACCCGTCGCTGAGGCCACACCATTCAACAGAACCTGTCGTGCTAGATTTCAAGAACATATCGGTCCACTATGGACTTCAGGACGTTCTGACGAACGTCAGCTTCCGCGTCAACAAGTCCGAGCGCATCGGCGTGGTGGGGCCCAACGGGTCCGGGAAGTCAACCCTCTTCAAGATCATCCTCGGCGAGATGTCCGTGGACCACGGCGAGCTCGTGATCGAGGAGAAGCCGCGGATCGGGTCCACGCGCCAGCACCCGGAGCCGGAGACGCCGGACGAGACGCTGCTGGCGTATTCGAAGCGCGGCATTCCGGGGTTCCACGAGCTGGAGACGCGGATGCGCGAGCTTGAGGAGAGGCTCGACGGCGGCGACCCGGGGGTGCTGAAGGAGTACGGGGAGGTGCAGACCGAGTTCGAGCACCTGGGCGGCTACGACCTCGAAACGCGCGTGAAGGTGGCGCTGGGGGGGCTGGGCTTTTCGGTGGAGGACTTCGAGAAGCCGTTCGCGAGCTTCTCGGGCGGGTGGCGGATGCGCGCGGAGCTGAGCCGCGTGCTCGCGTCGCAGCCGGACCTGCTGCTGCTCGACGAGCCCTCGAACTACCTCGACCTGCCGGCCGTGGACTGGCTGCAGAAGTTCCTGAAGCAGTACGGCGGCACGCTGATGCTCATCTCCCACGACCGCTATCTGCTGCGCACGCTGACGGACATCATCGTGGAGGTGGACGCGGGCACCTGCACGCGCTACGAGGGCAACCTCGACTGGTACCTGCGCGAGCGCGAGGTGCGCTACCAGCACCTGCTGCAGGCGAAGGAGAACCAGGACCACCACCGCGAACAGCTCCAGCGCTTCGTGGACCGCTTCCGCGCGAAGTCGTCGAAGGCCGCGCAGGCGCAGAGCCGCCAGAAGATCATCGACAAGATCGACGAGGCGCGCATCGTGCTGCCGAAGCGGTACACGCAGTCGGGCCGGCTGCGCCTCGCGGAGCCGCCGGCGTCGGGCATCGAGATGTTCCGCTGCGAGGAGCTGTTCTTCTCCTACGACGTGCCGCAGGGGAAGGCGCCGGACCCCGCGGCGGCGCCGCCGCGCTACGTGCTGCACGACGTCTCGTTCAACATCGCGCGCGGCGACAAGGTGGCGCTCATCGGCTACAACGGGCTCGGCAAGTCCACGCTCATGCGCATCATCGCGGGGCGGCGGGCGCCGACCTCGGGGCGGGCCGTGCTGGGGCACAACGTCGTGCCGGGCTACCTCTCGCAGGAGCTGGCCGAGACGATCCCCTCGGACCTCACCGTCTACCGCGTGGCGAAGGACGCCTGGCAGGGCGGCACGAACCTCTCCGGCGAGAAGAACTTCCGCAACCAGCTGGGCGCGTTCGGGTTCGACGAGAACGACGTGGAGAAGCAGGTGGGCGTGCTCTCGGGCGGCGAGAAGATTCGCCTTGCGTTCCTGCGGCTCTTCCTGCAGGCGCCGAACTTCCTGCTGCTCGACGAGCCGACGACGCACTTGGACCTCGACGGGCGACGGCTGCTTCAGGACGCGCTCCAGAAGTACCAGGGCACGATCCTACTCGTCTCGCACGACATCGAGTTCGTGCGGGCGGTCGCGACGTCCGTCCTCGAAATCACCCGCGCGGGCATCCGCCAGTTCCCCGGCGGCTACGACTACTACTGCGAGAAGAAGGCGGAGATGCAGAAGGGGGGCGGCGCGCCGGCGTCGCCGGCGCGCGCGGCGGAGGCAACGCCCGACGGCGCGCCGCGCCTGACCTCGAAGGAGCTGCGCCAGCAGCGCGCGGCCGAGCGGGCGAAGATCGCCCCGCGCGTGAAGGAGCTCAAGCGGAAGGTCGAGACGTGCGAGAAGAAGATCGAGGAGCTTCAGGCCGCGCTGGACGCGGCGAGCGAGGAGCTGTTCAATCCCAAGCCGACGACGGACTTCGCGGAGGCGAACCGCCAGGTGCGGACGCTCCAGTTCGAGATCGACCGCTACACGGAAGACTGGGAGAAGGCCGCCACCGAGCTTGAGGCGCTTCAGAACGGAGACGCCTGAGGCCGGGCGCAGAGGGCTTTTGCAATACGATCCACAAACGGGAGTCAAGTGAAATGAAACACACAGGCATGAAATTCAGGCAGGTCATCATCTGGACGGCGGCGCTCATCCTCGGCGGCGTTCTGGGTTCGCTGGGGGTGGGGTGGCTCAACGAGTTCATGGACTTCGTCGCCTCGGCCTACACGCGGCTCTTCCAGTTCGTGGCGGTGCCGACCGTGTCCCTCGCGATCCTCACGGCCATGGCGTCCCTCGGCGAGGGGAACTCGATGGGGAAGGTGTTCGGGCGCACGCTGTCGTTCACGGCGCTGACCTCCTTCGTGGCGGCGCTGGTGGGGCTGGGGCTGTTTCTGCTCATCGACCCGGGCACGCTCTCGGCGGACGCGCTGGCGGGCGTCACCGAGTCCGCGAAGGGCACGGTGGCGAAGATGGCCGAAACGCCCGACACGGTGTATGGGCATATCCTCAACGCGATCCCGAACAACCTGGTCAATCCCTTCCTCACGGGCAACGTGCTGCCGGTGGTGCTGATCTCGGCCGGCATGGGGGTGACGATCGCGGTGCTGGAGAAGACGAGCGAGCGGGTGAGGGCGCTGCACGCGGCGCTGTGCGGTTTGCAGGAGGTGTTCTTCGGCATGATCCGCGGGCTGATCTGGGCGCTGCCCGTGGGGATCGTCGCGTTCGCGGCGCAGCTCGCGGCGCAGATGTCCGCCGGGGTCGTGGTCGGCTCGATCGGCAAGTACGTGCTGGTGGTGCTGGGGGGCAACGCGATTCAGTTCTTCGTGATTCTGCCGCTCTTCTGCTTCCTGCGCGGCATCAACGGCTACAAGCTGATGCGGCAGATGACGCCGGCGCTGCTGATGGCGCTCTTCACGAAGAGCTCGGCGGCGACGCTGCCGGTGACGATCTCCACGGCCGAGACGAACATGAAGGCGAAGCCGTGGGTGGCCCGCTTCATCCTGCCGCTCTGCTGCACGATCAACATGAACGGCTGCGCGGCGTTCATCCTCGTCACGTCCCTCTTCGTGATGCGGAACTCGCCGGAGTGCGGCATCGCGCTGACGCTGCCGGTGATGCTGGTGTGGTGCGTGATCGCGACGATCTGCGCGATCGGCAACGCGGGGGTGCCGATGGGGTGCTACTTCCTGACGCTCTCGCTGATGGCGGGCGTGAACGGCAACCTCATGATCCTGGGCGTGATTCTGCCGATCTACACGATCATCGACATGATCGAGACGGCGGAGAACGTGTGGAGCGACTGCTGCATCTGCGCGATCGTCGACAAGTCCGTCGGCGACGGGGCGCGTCCGGCGGCGTAAGGAACAATGAAAGGGAGCGTGCATATGAGAAGTCTGCTGCTGGCCGCGGGGCTCGCGGCGGCCGCGTCGGCGTTCGCCGCCGTGCAGCCGCTGAGCCTGAACGGAACGTGGGAGTTCCGCTTCGAGGAAGGGAAGAGCTGGAAGGTGGCGAAGGCCGACTTCGTCGCGACGGACCCGATCGTCGTGCCCGGCTGCTTCGACGCGATGCCGAAGTGGTTCATGAAGCGCGGGACGGGGCACTACCGCCGCACGTTCACGCTCGACAGGGCCGTGGAGAACGCCTGGCTCGTCATCGACGGCCTCGGCCTCTACGGGACGTTCCAGATCGACGGGCGCGACATCGGCGCGGACGCGCTCCCCTGGAGCCGCGTCGAGCTCGCGACGGGGCCGCTCGCCGCCGGCACGCACACGCTCTTCGCCGCCGTGGACAACCGATTCGACTGGAGCTACCAGAAGCTTGTGCGCACCTACTACGACTTCCACTGCTGGGGCGGGTTCTTCCACGGCGTGTCGCTCGTCTTCGACAACCGGCGGTTCCTCGTGCGCACGCGCGACTATACTACGGGCACGGTCGAGATCGAGGCGGTCAACTTCGCCGCCGCCGACTTCGACGCGACGCTCGTCTTCGACGGGAGGACGGAGGTCGCCGCGTCCTTCCGGGGCGGACGCGCCACGGTGCGGGTGCCCGGCTTCAGGCTCTGGTCGCCCGACCACCCGAACCTCCACACGGTCGCCATCAGGGACGCCGCCTCGAAGGCCCCCGCGCTCGCCACCCGCTTCGGCATCCGTACGATCGAGGCGCGGAACGGCGGGCTCTACCTCAACGGCGAGCGGATCTTCCTGAAGGGCGCGAACCGCCACGACCAGCAGCTGCAGCTGGGCGCGGCGACGCCGGAAGGCGTGATGCTGGCGGATATCCAGAACCTCAAGGCGATGGGCGGCAACTTCTTCCGCGGCGCGCACTATCCCCAGGCCCAGCGCTTCCTCGACCTCTGCGACGAGCACGGCGTGCTGGTGTGGGAGGAGTCGCTCGGATGGGGGAACGGGCAGAGCTACACGTACAAGCGCATCGACGGGAACAATGAGCTGCTGGACCCGGGCTTCGTCGCGCGTCAGCTTGAGCAGACGACGCTGATGGTGCGCAACAGCTTCAACCATCCCTCCGTGATCATCTTCGCGTTCATGAACGAGTGCAACAGCGGCACGCCGGAGTGCAAGGCCGTGGCGGACCAGCTGATCGACGCGATCCGGAAGGAGGACTCCGGCCGCCTCGTCACGTTCGCCTGCAACATGATATCGACCGACATCTGCAACGCGAACACGGACATCATCGCGTTCAACACCTACCCCGGCACGATCAATGGCTATCCGGGTCCGCACGACGAGCTCGTGGAGAAGATCCACAACATGAAGGGGCATGGCGTGGACTGGGCGGTTGACCACTTCCAGAAGAAGTACCCCGGGAAGACGATCATCATCTCCGAGATGGGCACGGCGGGGCTCTACGGCCACCGCGACCCCTCGGCCCCCGCCGAGAGCGAAGACTTTCAGAACGAGCACAACGACATCGTCGCGCGGGCGGTGTGGAACAACCCGGGTCTCGCGGGCATCGCCTACTGGCAGTATTTCGACACGCGCACCTGCGGGCGCGAATGCGCGCAGGACGGCAAGAAGCACGTCGCGATGAGCTTCGCCGGGCTCTTCGACTGCAACCGCCGCCCGAAGGCCGTGGTCCGCACGCTCACGGACTGGTTCACGAACAGGCGGCCGGCGAACCTCGGCGCGCGGTAGGGCGGCGCGCCGCGCGGGCCGAACTTACCCTTGCCTAACACATTCGGCCTGTGAGATAATACCGAAACAATTTCAACACAACAAGAAGGAACACGTCACATGTGCGAAAACTGCTCGCCGGCCGTGGCCGGGAAGTATGCCGAGCTCGACGCGTTCATCGCGGGTCTGAATCTGGATCTGAACGATGAGCGCCGGCGCGGTCGTCTCATCCAGATTCTGCATCGCGCGCAGCACATCTTCGGCTACCTGCCACGCGAGGTTCAGCAGCACGTCGCCGCGAAGATGAACATCCCCGAGAGCGCCGTCTCCGGCGTCGTCTCGTTCTACAACTACTTCACCACGAAGCCGAAGGGCAAGTACGTGATCAACGTCTGCCTCGGCACGGCGTGCTACGTGAAGGGGTCCGAGGGCGTTCTGCGCGAGATCGAGCGCGTTCTCGGCGTTCAGGCCGATACGCACCCCACGGCGGACGGTCTCTTCTCCGTCAGCGCCCTCCGCTGCGTGGGCGCCTGCGGCCTTGCGCCGGTCATGATGGTGAACGACCAGGTGTACGGCAAGGTGACGCCCGCGAAGGCCGTCGAAATCATCAACGAATACAAGGCGAAAGGCTGAGCTGAGACATGAATAAGATCACGAGCAAGGCCGATCTCGACGCCGTGTTCGAGGCGGCCAAGGGCAAGCTGGCCCTCCGCCTCGTCACCCAGGGCGCGATCGACTCGAAGAAGAAGGACATCCTCTGCTGCGGCGGCACGGGCTGCCACGCCTCCGCGTCCCAGACGCTGATGGCGAACCTCCGCGACGAGATCAAGGCCGCCGGCCTTGAGGCCGACGTCAAGGTCGTCCAGACGGGCTGCTTCGGCTTCTGCGCCCAGGGCCCGATCGTCAAGGTGATGCCCGACAACGTGTTCTACGTGCAGGT
>JBJEWG010000235.1:0-8279 GCA_051884935.1 Kiritimatiellia bacterium
ACGTCGTGTGCAACGGCATCGAGCTCTCCTCGGGCGCGATCCGCAACCACCGCATTGACATCATGGAGAAGGCGTTCGAGATCGCCGGTTACCCGAAGGAAGTCGTCCAGCAGAAGTTCGGCTGTCTCTACAACGCGTTCCAGTACGGCGCGCCGCCGCATGGTGGCATCGCCCCGGGCGTCGACCGCATGGTGATGCTGCTGACGGATACGCCCAACATCCGCGAGGTCATCGCCTTCCCGATGAACCAGAAGGCGCAGGACCTCATGATGAACGCGCCGAACTACGTCACCGAGCAGCAGCTCCGCGAGCTCCACATCAAGATTCGCGGCACGAACGAAGGCGACGTCAAGCCGGTCAAGTGAGTTGATCCCGCCGGGCCGCTACACGTTCACGCACGCCCTCGCCGCCACTGCGGCGCTGGGCGTGCTTGTCTTCTACGAGGGGTTCGGGAAGTTCTGGCGCCAGTTCGTCTACGGGCTCAGCCAGGTGATGACGCCGCAGGTCCTCTGGCAGAACCTCCTCATGTCCACGCTCCTCTTCGGCACGCTGCTGCTCGTCCTCTGGGGATCGACCCTGCTGACGCGCCGCGCCGCCGACGCCGACGAGCCGCCCCCCGACCGCCGCGCCGCCGTCAGGCTCGCGCTGTGCGCCGCGCCGGCCCTCACGCTCGTCGCCCTCGGCCTCAACTGGCTCGGCGCGCACGCCATCGAATGGTGCACGGGCGTGCAGCCCGCCGACCAGGAGCTCGTCAAGTGCTTCACCGACGGGAACTACTCCCCGGCGCTCCGCGCCGTCATGGTTCTCGCCATTCTGCTCCAGGCCCCTCTTCTTGAGGAGGCGATCTTTCGCGGCGTCATCTTCCGCGGCTTCGCGCGGCGCCTGTCGATCCCGGTCGCGGTCGCCCTCTCCGGCGCCGTCTTCGCGCTGGTCCACGTCAACGCGGCGACGTTCGTCGCGCTCTGGTTTCTGGGGGCCGCCTTTGCGTGGCTCTATCACCGCACCGGCTCCATCCTCGCGCCCATGACCGCGCACGCCGTCTTCAACGCGACGAACCTCGCTCTGCTCTTCCTCTTCCCCGAGCTCGCCTCGAACTGAGCGATGACCATCGCCTTCAAGACCTTTGGCTGTCGGCTGAACCAGGCGGAATCCCTCGACCTCGCGGCGCGCCTTGCGGCGGCGGGCCATGCGATCGTCGCGCTCGCCGCGTCGCCCGACCTCATCCTCGTGCGCGGCTGCTCCGTCACCGCCCGCGCGCAGCGGGACTGCGAGAAGGAGATCGCGCGCCTCCGCGCGCGCCATCCCTCCGCCCGCGTCGTCGCGGGCGGCTGCCTCCCGAATGCCGCCGACCTCTCGGCCCTCCTCGCGCCTCAGCCGCCCATCGCCCCCGTCCCCACCGCCACCTCGCGCGCCTACCTGAAGATACAGGACGGATGCAGCGGCGCGTGCGCGTTCTGCATCGTGCCGCAGTTTCGCGGCAAGCCGGTCTCGCTCCCCTTCGACCAGATTCTCGCGCGGGCGCGGGACTTCCTCTCCGCCGGCTACCGTGAGCTGGTCGTGACGGGCTGCAATCTCGCGCTCTACCGCGAGTCGGGCCACGGCCTCCCCGACTGCCTCGCCGCGCTCGCGGAGCTGCCGTCCGAGGGCCACCGCGTCCGCCTGGGCTCCCTGGAGCCCGGCATCTGCGACGACCGCATCCTCGACGTCTTCGCCGCGCACGCCAACATCTGCCGCTTCATCCACCTCTCCCTCCAGTCCGGCTCGGACGCCGTGCTCCGCCGCATGAACCGTCCCTACGCCGTCGCCGCCGTCGAGGCCTTTCGGGCCGAGGCCCGCGCCCGTCTCGGCCCGCGTCTCTCCCTCGGCGCGGACGTCATCGCCGGCTTCCCGGGCGAGACGCCGCACGACCACGCCCTCACCTGCCAGTTCCTCTTCCCCGATCCTCCGCGCCACCCCTTCGCGAACCTCCACGTCTTCCCCTACTCGGAGCGCCCGGGAACCCCTGCGGCGACGATGGCGGGCGCCCTCCCGCGCGCGGTGCGCCGGGCGCGGGCGCGGCAGATCGAGGCGCTCGGCCGCGCCCGGCGGGCCGCCTTCGCGCAGTCCTTCGTCGGGCAGACCGTGCAGGTCTGCGTGGAGCGGGACGGCCTGCACGGCTGGACGGCCGAGTACCTCCCCTGCAAACTGAAAGGCCCCGCCCGGAGGCGGAGCCTTGTGGAGGTCGTCGTCGATCGCGTGGAGGACGACGTTCTCTTCGCGCGCTAGAGCTCGCGGATGAAGATGTTCTTGAATTCGAGCGGGTCGCCGTGGCACTGCAGCTCGATCTGCTCGACCGGGAAAATCGGCTGCGACCGGTCCCAGTAGTTCTCAAGCACCGTGTCATCCACCACCTTCTGGCCGTTGAGCTCCACGGTCACGCGCTCGCCCTTCATCGTGATGTGGAAGGTGTTCCAGCTGCCCGGCAGACGGTCCGCGATGCAGAGCGCGTTGGACGGGTTCTTCTTGTTGTTGTAGAGGCCGCCCGATCCGATGCCCCACTGGTTGTGCGCGTCCCAGATCTGCACCTGCGGCGAGCCGCGCAGATAGAGCCCGGAGTCGCCCTGAACGGAGAGGATGCGCCAATCGACCCACATCTCGAAGTCCTTGTAGTCCTTCACGGTCGCAAGCGAGTAGCCGCCCTGGAAACCGTCGAAGAAGAGCGCGCCGTCGCGGATGTGCCAGTGGTCGGCGAACTGCCGGTCGGCCACCTTCTGCATCTCCGCGCGCTTCGCGGGCGTGGCGGCCTGGCGCACCTTCGGGTTGTCGAACCCCTCGGCGGTCGTCACGCCCTTCCAGTTCCTGAGGCACGCCTCGCCGCCGCCGAAGAGCGTCGTGAACCCGGCGGGGCAGGACTTCTTCGTGTCCGAGCCGATCACGTAGTCCGCCGGCACCTCCTTGATGCGGATGTTGCGCCACATCACGTGGTGGCCGTGCCCGAGCCAGCCGATGTGGCCCCTCGTGTTGTGCAGGCCGGGGTGCTTCCTGCCGTCCGGCGTGTCGCCGTCGCCCCTGAACTTCGAGACGTCGGCGTCCGTCACGAGCTCGCCGTTCAGAATCACCTGAATGCGGCTGCCGATCACGCGCACCTCCTCGAAGTTCCACATGCCGGGCCGCCGCACGAAGCTGCCGCCGCCGGTGAAGTTCTTGTCCTTCCCCCAGATTTGCTTGTTGAAGTTGTCGCGCTTCGCGGGCGCCACGCCGTAGACCGAGGCCGTGTACTGGTAGGGCTTCAGCTTGTCCTTCTTCGCCTCCTTGTCGTAGTACTCGCTGCCGCCGTCGTCCAGCAGCTGCAGCTCGCACATGCCGTGGTAGGCCGCATCGACGTCCGGGCTCGGCGTGCGGATGCCGAGGCCGTTGTTGCCGTTCTCGGGCATGCAGAACTCGAAGCGCAGGATGAAGTTCTCGTACTCCTTCTCCGTCAGCAGGTTGCCGCCGTTGCCCTTCTTGCCGGGCTGGCAGGCGAGGACGGCGAACTCCTTCTCAACGCCCGTCCCGGCCATCTTCTGCCGGACCGTCTCGACGCCGTAGGACTGCGTGGCGCCGATCCACCCCGTCAGGTCCTTTCCGTTGAACAGCGAGACGAAGCCCTCCGCGTCCGGCTCGGACGCGAACGACACGCATGCCGCAAAGGCGGCCGCATACAGGAAACACGATTTCATTGGTTGACTCCTTGGTTTGAAACAGGGAAAGACCGCCGCGCCCCCGCGCGTCGCCTCACTCGCACAATCCCTTCGCGGGAACGAGGAAGGCCATCCAGGCGTTGCCGCCGACAGAGCGCGTGCGGGCGCAGAGCAGGCGGCCGCCGAGCTCGATCACGCCCACGTCCGTCGCCACCTTCGAGGTGGTGAAGGACTTCAGGTCCGCCGGGCAGACCAGCGTGCGGATGGGATGCTCATTGGTCGAATAGCACCCGAAGATGAAGCGCCCCCGCGCGAACGTCGCCGTCTGGATGCCGAGGTACGTGTAGCCCGTCTCAAGGTCGTGCCGCTTCAGGAACTTGAAGTCGGGCGCGTACTCGTAGACGTAGTTCTTCGTGTGGGTCGGGGGCAGGCCGCCCACGACGTAGAACCGGTCGTCCTTCCACGTCATGCCGCCGGCGCCGTGCACCAGCTCGGGCACCTTCCACGTGTGCTTCAGCGAGAGGTCCCGCGTGTCGTACGCCCGCACTTCGCCCACGCCGCCCGTCTCCGTGTTGAACCGCCCCAGGTTCACCGCCACGTAGAGCAGCCCGTCCTTCAAACAGCAGTCGCCCTGATGGGACGGCCCGCGCGTCGTCGCGACCACCTTCCCCGCGAGGTCCGTCTTGACGATCGTCTTCGTGAACGGCCAGTAGATGAAGTCGCCGTCCGTCGCCACGCCCTGAAGGTGCCCGTCATACGTCCCTTCGCAGACGATGGTGTCCTTCGGGAGGGCCTTGGGCACGTTGTTGGTTGCCGTCTCGGCCAGAACCGAGAGGACGGAAAGCGCGCACGCGCAGAGGATGGCGTTCTTCATGGCGCTGAGTATACCATATCCCGCGGCTTTCCGTCCCCTGAATCGCGTCAGCGGATGTAGATCGCGCAGCCGCTCGGCACGAGGCGCAGCAGCCCGTTCCGGTAGATCAGGCGGAAACCTCCCGAGATCGGCCTCCCCTCCCCATCGACCGCCTTGAAGGCCGGCTCGCCCTCGCCCGCGTACGCCTCGGGCGAAAGCTCCGCGAGGGTCATGCCGGACCCGATCCGGCCCGCCACGTGGAAGACGGGCGCGCCCGTCCACGGACCCGTCACCGTGAGCGTCCCCTCGGCGCGGACGTCGCCCAGCTCGACGACGGCGCTCTCCGCCACGGCCAGCGTCGCCCCGCCCGCGGGCACCGTCACGTCGTCCAGCGCGAGGCGTGCGCGGTGGTCCGCCTCGCCCGCGACCGCCAGCACGCTCCCCGCGCCGAGGAGGGCCGACGCGGCGGACAGGGTGGGCCGCGCCGCCGTTCCCTCGATGTTGCCAAGCGTGACGGCGGCCGACGCCCCCGCCTCGACCGCGAGCGCGGGCAGGACGGCGCCGGGGTTGGAGTGGAACACAAGCCGGGGATTCGCCACGCGCGTCTCCAGGTAGGCCCCCCAGCCCGAGGCGCCGGCCATGAAGCCCAGCGACATCTCGTCCCCCCACGTCAGCACGTCGGGATAGGTGCGCGTGCTGGTCCAGCTACGGGTTCCGCGCGTCACCGTCGCCGTGAAGGTCCCCGCGCCGTTATAGTCGAGGCGAATCCTGTTCACGCCCAGTTCCTTCGGAATGCCGCCCGGGTTCCCCTCGGACCAATCATTCTCGCGGGCGCTTCCATTATGGCTCCAGAAGAACCGGTTCTCCCAGTAGTAGTGGCCGAACGCGACGTCGCGGCCGAGATTCGGATAGTGGCGATACCCGTCGTTGGAGACGGAATCCCCGTCCGGCGTCAGGAAGACGGTGACTCCCTCCGCCCAGCAGTCGTCATTGGGTTGTACGTCGTCAAGGCACTCGTCGAACGTGAGCGTGAAGGCCTGCCGCACGGGCAGCTTCTGCCGACAGACGGCGTATCCGTCGCAGGGGTCTGTCCAAATGAAGTGCAGCTCGTCGCCGTTCACGATCTCGACGCCCGTCTCCTTGAGCCGCCACGTCTCGGCCGAGACGGGCAGATACCCCTCCTTCTCCTCGCCCGCGCCCCTCACCGCGCAGGTGAAGTCCGTGATCGTCTGGACGCAGTAGGGGATGGTGGCGGCCGGCGGATCGCCCCAATGCCCCGTGCCGCCGCTGATGCCGAAGAAGTACGGCCCCCCGGTGAAGACGAAGCCCATGTCGCACGAGGTCCTGAACGTCCGCCCGTCCTGCGTCAGCTCGACCGCGAGGACTCCCCCGTCCAGCCGGACCGTCACGGCGATGGGCCGCTCCAGGCTCAGCCCCATCTGCCACTCCGGGTAGTCGGGCGCGTTGAACCCGGCGTCGCTCCCGCCGATGATCCAGCGGAGCCCCTGCGTGCCGTCACCCCGATACTGGTAGAGCGCGAACCCATAGGCGTCATTCGGATAGGCCTCCGCGAAATCGCCGAGGCCGTCCGCCTGCGTCGTGAAGAAGAAGGCCGCCCCTTCGGCCCGGACCTCGCTCTCGTAGCGGTTCGCCATCTCACACGAATAGACGAACGAGAACTCGCAGGCGCCCCCGGCCGAAATGGCGTTGCGCGTGAAGATGGCCGAGTTGCGCTGGGCGCCGCCGTCGTCCGTGAGCACAAGCGCGTCGCCATCCAGATGGGCGGCGTGCCCCGTGAAGGCCCCCGAACCGTTGCTGAGGCTCCTGCCGTTGAACGTCCAGTCGCCCGCGACCAGCCCCGTGCGCGTGGACGCGGACTGCTCGATCAACGCCGTCCGGCCCAGCCGGAGGGAGGCCCCGTCCGCGAGCGTCAGCCCCTCGGCGGCAGTCGGCAGCGCCGCGTCGGCGGTCACGTCCGCGTCGCCCCGCAGCACGACCGTCCCGGCGAAGCCCGCCGTGCCCGCGAGCGTCGGCGTCACGAGCGTGCCCGCCCCCGTGAAGGACGCCCCCTCGGCGAGCGTGTTCGTGAAGACGCTCCCCGCGGGAACGTCGATTGTCCCGGCGAAGCCCGCGCCCAGCGCAGGCGACAGGGCGAGCGGGATGCGCCCCGCGCCCTCCACCGCGAAGCCAGGCTCGGCGGGCAGGTCCGCGAGCGCGAGCGACGCGAGCCGTGCCACCTCCACGCGCCCCGCGAACCCCTCGAAGCTCGTCGCGGACGCCGCGAGCGCGCCCCCGGCCACCGTGAACACGGCCCCCTCGCCGCCCGTCACTGCCCCCTTCACGTCCGTCGCCCCACCGGCGACGAATGCGACGGCCTGCCCCGCTTCGACGGACAACTCAGCGCCCGCCGGCAGAACGAGGTCGCCGAAGCAGACGCCCTTCCAGAGCAGGTCGCGCTCGACGCGGCTCACGTCGCCGTACTGCGACCCGGAGAGAATCAGCCTCAGGTATTCGTTGCCGCCGTTCTCGGCGAGGACCGCGTCGAGCGTGTGCCACCCGGCGGAGAACTCCGGCCGGCGATACTGGTAGTTGTTGTCCCCCGAGAGGACCTGCTGCCCGTCCACGTACAGGTACGCGAAGTCGTCGGCGCGCATCTGGAGATCGACCCGCCCGGACGCGGGGACGAGGAAGATCGCGCGCGAGTGGACGTCGAAGTTGTCGCGCCACTGGTAATAGGTCGGCATCCACTCGTTGCCCCAGCCGGCGAAGAGGGGCCGCTCCGCCGTCGGCAGATAGACGACGCGCTGATTGTCGTCCGTCACCTGGATTCCGTCCCACGCCGCCGCGAATCCGGCGAACGTCGAATACCTCGATTCAAAGTCGCTCCACACGAGCGAGGACCCGTTCCGGTCCACCGCCACGGAGAGCGCGCCGTGGCGCGTCTCGGCCGGGCTGTCGGCCACCTCCGCCCGCGCGCCGGGCGCCACCGTGAGCCGTCCGAAGAGCCCCGGCGCCGCATACGGGCCGTTCCCCGCGAACCGCACCGTCCCCGCCGCGACGGAGATCTCGCCCGAGTACGGTCCCGGCGCCGCCTTGAGCGTGAGCACGCCCGCGCCGCTCTTCATCAGTTTAGCCCCCGCCGCGACCGCCGACGAGAACGCCCGCGCCCCCTCGACGTCCACCGTCACCGTCGCCGAGTCCGTCACCGCGAGCACGCCCGCGAAGGACTCCGGCGGCTTCACCGTCGCCGCCGCGCGGAACTGCGCCGTGTCGGCCGCCTGCGGCGCCGCGCCGCCCTCCCAGTTCGCGCCGTTCGACCACGCGCCGTCCCCGCCGCCGCCCGTCCACGGGACGACCCCCGCCGAGCCGCCACACGCGACCCCCAGCGCCACAACCAATAAACCGATCCTCTTCAACTGCATTCCGCACCACCTTCCTGTTTAATTGAATCTGCCTGAATCCTGAATTTCGCCCGGCCACGTCCAACGCGCCGTCTGGCGTATTCCCCTTCTCCCGGCGGCCCCGTCGCATCACTCCAAATGCGGTTCAGCCCACCGTTTGCCAGATTCCCTCCCAGCTGTCCCGTGGCATCGTTCCGAATGCGGTCCAGCCCGGCGGGCGAAAGCCAGCCGTTTGTCGATGACGCAACGCCGCACCGACGAGTGCGCAGAATCGCCGACGCGGTCGTAAGATGATGGTTTAACTGAAGAGAAACGCAGGCTAATGGCGAGGAATCGCCATTTACCCCCCCCCCCCCCCCCCCCCCC
>JBJEWG010000236.1:0-8277 GCA_051884935.1 Kiritimatiellia bacterium
AAGCCGTCGTAGACGAAGAGGGTCCTGGAGGACAGGGTGTCGCCGGAGTAGACGCGCTTCTCCACTCTCCTTCCCAGGTAGTCGTACTTAAAGGTCAAGCGGTCGGTTCCCTTGCAGGTCTCGGTCATGCGGTTTTCGCCATTCCAGACCTGCGTCCAGCCGCTGGCGGCGTCCACGGGACGGTAGGTCATGGAGCCGTCCAGGTCGTAGGCGAAGTTCATCTGCACATTGTTCTCTGTGGCGGAGGTGTACTGGTTCAGATTGTTCGTCGTGTAAGTCCAAGGCACGCCCGCCTCATTGGCGGTTATCCGGTTGCCGATGGGGTCGTAGGCGTAGGAGTACGAGTAGGTCGTGTCCACATTCGAAGACGCACCTGTCAGCTCGCTTCGGTCGTTGTAAGTGTAGGAGATAACATCCGATGTGGGGTACGCGCTCCCCGAGCGTGACATGGAGATCCTGAGCCCGAGGGCGTCGTTCACGTAGCCGTAGGTGGAGACTGTGCCGTTCTGGACCTGCGTGACAAGGTCGCGATTTTGCTCGTAGGACCATATGGTGGAGATTCCGTTGGGGCGGGTCGTCTGGGAGACCAGGTCGCTGCTCGCAAGGCGGGTGTAGTGGAAGGCGCCCGAGGGGATGGTGATCTGGTCCATTCGGCCGTAGGGGTCGTAGTCGTAGGTGTAATGAGAGATGTTGTCAATGGAAAGCCCCTGCCTCTTCCCCTTGAAGCCGGTGGAAGTGTAGGTGCGCGAGAGGGTCTTGCTGTACAGCCCCGTGATGGTCTCGGAGATCTCGTCCAGCGTATTGTTATAGGCGAAGGTGCGCGTGCCCGCCGCGTCCGTCACCTGGGAGAGCTTCCCCGCACGGTTGTAGGCGTAGGCGATGTCGGGGGTGGAGTCGGAGTAGTCGACACCCGTCAGCTCTCCGAAGAGGTTGTAGGAATAGGAGGTCGCCAGATCCTGGCCCTGGGCGTCCTTCCGGGCCCAGGTTCTTGACGCAAGCTTCCCGTCGGCGGCGTAGGCGTAGGAGGGTCCGTTTCCGTCGGCATAGATCTTGGAAGTCAGAAGTCCCGTGGCGGCATCGTAGTTCCAGGTGGTCGTGTCGCCCTGGGGGGCGGGATTGGGCCAGGATTCGCCATTCCAGCTGTCGCCCGTGCGGAAGGTGGTCATCGTCACCTTCTGGCCATAGGGGTCGTAGCCGTACTCCACGGGATACTCCGTGTCCCCCCAGACGCGGATTTGCTGTCCGCGTGAGTTGTAGGCATATCTTGCATACTTGTTGAGAGCGTTTCTCTTCCATGAAAGCCGCCCCGCGCTGTCGTAGCCGTAGGAGGTCGTGTTGCCCGCCCCGTCCGTCTCGCTGGAGACCTGCCCCGCCTGATTGTAAGTGATGGTGGACGTGCCCGTGCGCGGGGCGGTGGAGGAGACGCGGCGCCTGAGCCCGTCGTAGCCGAAGGCGGTGGTCAGGTTTGACTTGGAACGAACAGATGTGGTCAAGCCATTGACCGTCACCTGCTGTTCCGCGACGGTGGATTCGGGGGAGAGGCGTTCCGTGGTCACGGTCTTCGAGGCTCGGTTGACTGCGGTCGTGGAAACTGTCGTGTTGCCGTGGATGTCCGTCTCCCGCATCTCGGAAACTACGCCATTCGCGAAGCCGGAGAGGCGCTCCTCCGCAAGGGAGACGGTGGTCGCCGCGGCGTCGTCGAGAGTGGCGTAGAGCTTTTGTTCGGAACGGAGCCACCAGCCTCCCTCCTCGTCCTGGACATAGGAGGAAACAGTCTCCGTGATGCGGTCGCGGGAGGCCAGGTCCAGCGTCCCGTTTCCATCCCCATCCTGCCCCGTGCGGATGAGATCTCCCAGTTCGTCATATTCGTAGAGGGTGTCCGCCAGACTGCTCTGGGCAACTCTGGCCAGGCGGCCGGCGGCATCGTAGAAGCTCTGCTGTACAATGACGGCATTCTCGCCGTAGCCTGGCTTCTCCGTCTTCGCCACGCGTCCCAGCAGATCCGTGGTGGTCTTCCTCCAGCGGGGGGAGTCTCCGCCGCCGATTCGCGTGAGCGTCCACTGCGTCCCGTCGGCGTTTACGCCGTAGTCGTAGTACTCCGCAACCTGGGCGTCCCCCGTGAGGGAGGCGGGGCGCCCGTCCCCGTAGGCCGCCGTGATGGACTGTCCTCCCCCGGGATGCGTCACCGTGACCGTCCCGCCGCGCCGCAGGTTCCCCGTGTTCACCCCCGGAAGATAGGTGTATGCGGCAACGAGCCCCCGGGCGTCCGTCTGGGAGACCACCCGCCCCGCCAGATCGTAGGCGGAGGAGGAGGTCTGGGAAAGCTCTCCGCCGGAGAGGGTCGTTTCCGTGAGGTTCCCCGCCGCGTCGTATGCGTATTGGGTCACATGGTCGGGCTGGCCGCCGATCCCCTGGAGGGTCTTGGAAATGAGGCGCTTCATCGCGTCATACTCGTAGAGGTATGTCCTGCCGTCGGAAAGCGTCTCCGACGCCTTGGCGCAGCAGTTCCAACTTGTCTCCGTCAGCTCCCCCCGGGAGGTGGCCTGCCGGATCAGCCGGTTGAGTCCGTCGTAGACGAAGAGGGTCCAGTCAAGCCGTTCATAGCCGTTTCCCGTATAGACCTGCCTTTCAATGAAGACCTCGTTGCCCGCCGCGTCCATGACGGAGACCCAGCGGAGCGTCCGGAAGGGGACGCCCTCGGGATGGGCGGAGGTGCCCCGTGTCTCCGTGATCCGCAGTGCGCTGCCGCTCCCTGGCGTGAACACGCCAGGTGTGGCGCCGTCCAGTCCGGGCGTCCAGGTTCCCCGCTCGTAGGCGTAGGTCGCCATCTGCCCGTCCTCGCCCAGCACCCTGTGAAGACGCCCCGCCGAGGCGGAGGATGCGCCGTTCCCCGCAGGATGCCAGCGCTTCACGGTGCGCAGGTTGTCTGCGTCCCCGTAGGCGGCCTCGGGGCGGAGGCACCGCTCCAGGACCTCCACGGAGCACCCGTTCTCGGTGTAGTAAGCATGGTAGGTCTTCGCCACGGTGACTCCCAGAACCTTCGTCTCCTCCACGCGGGGGCGGGTGTCCCAGGAAGCGACAGAGCCCCTGCTGTCCACGGGGGAGTATGCATAGAGCACCACCTTGGCTTCCTTGTCCGGGGAGGCGAAGGCCGAGTCCTTCCAGGGGGTGACGACAGCTGCCACGCGCCCTTCCCCGTCGTAGCGCCAGAGGGTCCATCCGCCGTCCGGGCGGCTCTCCGACTTCCTGCGGCCGTAGCTTCCCGCCTCCGCCGGGTCGTCGTAGTAGGCATAGGTGGTCGCCAGGCGCGCCCCGTCGGGATCCTGCATGGAGGCCACTATTCGTTCGCCAAAGGGATGCTTCCGCACGAGATTCAATGTGCGCGATGCGACTGTGCCTGTGCGGGTACGCTCCGTGACCGTTACGGACTTCAGCGTCCGCGACAGGTCCGTCTCCGCGCTGGACGAGATGACCGTCGCGCTGTCGGGCGAGGTCTTCATCCAGCCATCGGAGTTGCTGCTGTATTCGAATACTGTCGTCTCCTCGACACCGCCCGTGATCCGGGTTATGTGAACGTGCGTCGCCGTCCCCGCGTTGGGGTTGGAGACGCGCCAGACCGTGTGCGGGCTTCCCGTCACCGTGTAGAGGCCGTCCGTCTTGCCGCCGATCTGCGAGAGTGCGTACAGGCGGATCTCATACGCGACGCCCGGCGACGTGGCGACCACGTCGGCAAGCCCGTCGGAGTCCGACTTCACCTGGCGGATAAGCCCCGAGTCGTCCCAGATAGCCTCCAGCCCCGCGTCGGCGGGTGTGACGGTGCGCCCCGTCGAGGTCGTGCAGGAGACGACCCGCCCGTCCGAGGCCGCGTATCTCACGAAGGAGCCATCCCCGAAGCAGAGGTCGTAGTAGTGCGGGACAGAAAGCGTTTCGTTTCCCGACGAGTCCCTCATCCGCAGCGTCAGGCGAAGCGTCGCCTTCTCGCCGACGGGACGCCCGACGGAGTCGTCAGGGGTGAACTGGAAGACGATGGGTTCCCGCTTTGCGCCCAGAATGCGCACCCGATGGGTGACGCCATCGCCAAGCGTGTCGTCCGTGACCACGCGCCCGAAGACGGAGAGCGTCTCCAGACGCTCCTCCCAGTCCGCCCCGAGGATGCGCTCGCAGTGCGCAGGCGCGACCTCCGTCTGGAGGATGCGGTCGAGCAGCCTGTTGCGGTACTGGAGGTGCTGCGTCGTATAGACCAGCGGCGAGGCCGATATGGCGTACAGGCTGAACTGGCCGCCAAGCCGAAGCGGCTCGTTGGCAGGCTGTCCGAACGGCAGGGTGAACTTCAGGCTTCCGAAGCCAGCTCCCCCCGCGGGGAGGGAATCCCCTTGTTCCCTGTTCGGCCTGCCGTCCTCCCCGTCAATGGAGGCATCGTCGTCAGACGCCTCTTCATCGCAGTCGCATGTGTTGCATCCGCTGCATTGGCTACGTTCATGGGGAAGGTTTCCATGAAGCAGCTGTGCCATACCGAACACAAGCAGCAGCATAGCCAGAAGGCCACGCAGAAATGCCCCTGCCGGAACAACAGGATATCTATCGTTATTTTGCTTCATGGCTGCTATTCCCAGGATAGCCTTTGCTTTCGTTCTCGTGCATACGGGTCAAGACAGCATTGGGGAAGGCAGGCGCTGCATGCCCGAACACGGTAAGTTCAACTGGATTCCAACCGACGGGGGAAACCACGGGGACGGAGGCCGAAAGGCGGAAGTGACCAGGCCCTGCAGGAACGCGTCCGCGCAAGACGATGCGGAACGAGGCGGATGACAGTTTGATGACCTCCGCCTCAAGCGGAATGGCAGAAATCCTTCCCAGCGTGACGGCCTCTTCCGCAGTCAACAGGAACTCCGCATGAAGTGGCGCCCCGCAGACCACATCGCCCAGATGGATAGCGTGTTGCGGCCGGACAGCGAACAGGGGCACGGCCTCTCCCGTTACGGAGGCGCGGAGGCAATTCTCCCCCGCATCAACGAAGACGCTATGGGAAAATGGTCCAGCAAGTTTCTCCTGCGCAATGGAGAGGCGGATGTGTAGCTGCCCGCCTGGCTGCACAACCTCCCCGTCAGGCAGGGCGGAAAGACATCCGCATCCCGTGCGGATGCGGATACCCTCCAGCGGCGCGTCGCCCTCATTCACCAAGATGAACTCCGCCGACGGTGGACAGTTCGCAGGAAAGCGGCCAAGGGAGATTCGCGACGGTTCAAGGCGCACCCTCGTCCCCTCCGCCAGGAGCAATGCGGCCCAAGACAGGGCGAAAAACGCCATATGTGCGACGGTGAACCTCATTGGAGACGCCAGATTTCCTCGCCATCCTGGTAGAGGATGACGGTCATGCAGGTAGTGAAGGAACGCCCGCCAAGAATACTAAAGTGCAGCTCGCCCGAGGCATCGAAGTTCTCCCAGGTGAAGGTCTTCTCCTGCGTACCGTCCTCGAAGGTGCTGTTCGTGCCCCAAAGGGTCACAGTGACGCTCATCCCCTCCACGACCTGTCCCGCGACGACATATCCGTCATAGAGGACTGTGCCGTCGCCAAAGTCGGCGATGACTTGATGATACCCATCGCCCACGTGGGTGGCGGTCTCGATTACGTGTACCGCAGTGGTGTCCAGCACAGGGCCATTCTCTGCGATCCGCGCAGTCGCGTATGCAATAGCGGGCACCACACCTCGCAAGAGAAACCGCCGCGCCCCATTGTAGAATCCCAGATCCGTGGATTGCACATCCCGGTCGATTTCCACAGGGATTCCCTCTCCGATGCCGTCGACGCGCCATGTGCGCTCTGTGCCCGCATGGCAAACTGGCTCGCCTCCGAAATCAGCGGTAAGAACATGGATGACTGCATCGTTGGAGACCTCCTCGCCGCCAGCCTCCGTCCAAGACGCCGTGACCGGGATGTCCCCGGCTGTGGCAAACTGGTATCTCAATACCTCGCCACGTGTCATCGAAAACGAGACTCCATCGACTTCCAGGCTCCATTCCTGCACCCCCTCTGGAAGCTCCGCCCCGAGAAGCATCTCATCGTCCAGCCTCACCGTATCCCCGTCAAGAGAAGTCGTGTCCACGATTTCCCAGAGGACATTTTCCGAAACAGTGATGGCCGAATTCTGGTAGGAGACGCTCACGGAAACCGGAGTCGTCCCGTCCGGATCCAACGGCAAATCGGCATACCAGCGGTTTCCCGCAATGCGCCGAACCGGCGGATTCGGATCCTCCTCGCCGGGAGCGACATAGTAGCCGGACACGGCAATGGACTCGAGATAGGAGGCGTTTCCGCCTTCCACAAAAAGGGGCGATACGCGGCTCCTTTCTGGAAGGGCAGTGCAGGACATATTGGCCAGGCGCGTTTCCGCCCAGTCGGGCACGCCATCGTCGTCCCCATCGGGACCTCCCAGGGCCACCAGTCGGATGTTCTCCACCCGCAGCGATGTATTCCTGTAGACGTTGTCCCAGTCGATGCGTACGGAATGCAGTCCCGTGTGCAGGAAGGGGGTCATGCAGACCCCCGTTCCCGATTGCGTCGCATCCAGGGGAATCCTCAGAAGTGCGCCGCAGGATGCCCCGTCCACACGGCAGGATATTGTGAAAGCTCCAAGGGAAGCGGCACCCGCTTCAGAAACGCCGACTTCCAAGAGATACACACCATCGGCCGGGACTTGAACGCTATACTGGATCCACCCTGCCCGTCCGCGGGCACGGGCGGTGTCCCCTTCGGCCTCCCAGCCTCCTCCGCTGTTCGTGAAAAGGTTTCCTGTCAAGGACACGATGGATGACCAAGAGCCGTTGAAGTCAACAACGACCGGGTTGCTAAAGGCCGTATGCACCTCCCAACCATCGTTCTGTCCATCGCCATCCGTGTCGGAGTCATCCGGATCTGTCCCGGCCAAAAACTCTTCCCGATTGACGAGTCCATCGCCGTCCGGGTCATCCTCGGCATCGTCATGGAGGGGATCAAGTCCGCAGGAGATTTCCCAGCCATCGGGAATTCCATCGCCATCGGTGTCAGGATCACCGGCATCTGTGCCAAGAAGCATTTCCTGGAGGTTGGAAAGACCATCCCCGTCCAAGTCGCCAGCAGCATTGAGACTCCCCCCGCACCAAGCCGAGTAGAAATCGCTGATTCCATCGCCGTCGAAGTCGCGATATTCCTCGCATCCGATGTCAACTTCATCCCCTTGAGGACGAGGCGTTCCTGCAAAATCGGAAGTTGGCACATCGTCTTCCTCTGACGTCCCTGCGTCGAGACAAGGAGAATCCGACGTGAGGAAAAGGCCGCCGGCAAGGCCTGCGCCGCCGGAAATGCAACCTGACGCGGCATTGGCGTAGGCGGGAGCAACCAAGCAATGGGAGAACGACATGCCGCATCCGGTTACCAGATCCTCGAACACGGTATTGAGCATGTCCACAGTTCCTTCGCCGGAAATTGAGGCTGTGGCCAAAGTCGCATTGGCGGAAAAAGTGCAGTTGACGGCCTTGAGGAGAGAATCGCCGTACAGAATAGCAATGCCACCAGTAGAGCCAAGATTATTCTTGGCTACCATCGTATTGACCATGCGAATCCCCATGTCATGTACACGGAACAACGGTCCGCATCCAGTCTCGTTGCCGACAATGCGACAACGGTCAAGATGGATTTCGGAATTGCTACCAGAGACAAGCGGACAGTCGGGACTATAGGAGCAGTATGCAATTTCCACGCCTTCCATTCTGCAGGAGGAATTCACCAGCCGCAAGATGCAAGCGGTGGAAAAGTCATAATTGTTGAACATATAGTTCTCCGAGTCCCCTCTGTTGCTGAAATTTTTGAAACTGCATTCAGAAACGGTAAGCTCGGCCCCATCCAGTGTGATGACTGGCGTTGCGCTTCGGCTGCGGACAAAGGACAGGTTGGAAAGACGCGAACGACTTGTCTCGCCGCTGTGCAATATCAGGAAACCCGCATTTTCCGCTAGATCGATTGTCGTCACATCGTCCTCTTCAGTCCCGCAGAGGGAAATATCAAAGCCCTGGAAATCCAACGAACAGTTCCCAGGCCCTGAATAGGTTCCAGCAGCTGCGCAGATGATGTTCTCCATTCCGCCACGGCGTGCGAGTTCCAAGGCTGCCGTAAAGGTCGCCCGGGCCGTTGTGGGTGTCCGTCCGTCCGCCTCATCGTGTCCATAAGGAGAGACATACACAAGGTTCGTCGGTCGCAGGGGATCGTATTCGGAGTCGAGTTCCTCCCCGTCAGTCATTCCA
>JBJEWG010000237.1:0-1644 GCA_051884935.1 Kiritimatiellia bacterium
AACTCGGGGTCGGTCATCGGCATAACTCGGGTCGGCTCATCGGCACAACTCGGGGCCGAGAGCCGAGATTCCCTCGCCGACGGAGAAAATTCCACTGCCCAGTGGAAGAAATTCTGTCGCCCGACCCAAGGCCGAGGGTCGGGCGACCCTCGAAAATCTGTCGGGATGAGATGCCGTTCTAATGCGGGAGATGTGTCAAAATGACACGGACAGACGGCAAGTGCGTCGTTTTGACACAACTTTCCGTTCGGGATGAGGCGCCTCAGCGGATGAGGAGCAGCGTGCCCCCGCCGCGCCGCACCACCAGCACGCCCGTGCCGGAGAAGTGGGCATCGTCCTTGTTGTTGGCCGCGCTCTGCGACGAGCCGTAGGTGCCCGCGGCGCGCGGCGTGGCGTCGTTCGCCAGATAGAGGTATTGCACCACCTGCTCCACGCCCGCGTCCAGCTCGATCCGGCCCGTCGAACCGACGGGGATGCGCAGATCCGCCGCCGGGTTCAGCGCCGCCGTGGCGCCCAGGCGCAGCGTGCCGCCCGTCACGACGACGTTCGTGGTGCCGCCCAGCGCGCCGGGCACGGCGGCCCGCAGCACGCCCGCCTCCACGCGCGTCACGCCCATGAAGGCGTTCGTGCCGTTGAGCGTGAAGGTCTTTTCGCCCGTCTTCACCAGCGTGAGCGGACCCTGGATGTAACTGAAGCCGTAGGAGCTGCCGAAGGCGCAGTCCGCCGCGTCGTTGGCGATCGTAAGCGTCGCGGGCTTGTCGTCGGGCGTCCAGACGCGCCGCTGGCTCGTCGAGCAGGCATAGCTCGTGTTGGCCTCGTTCAGCCCCGGCAGCGTCTGGTCGAACCCGTCCAGATTGAACCCGCACATGCCGGTCTTGTTGTTCTTGCCGAGCGTCAGGGTCGCGTTCGTGCACCAACCGTCCGCCACGCCCAACTGATAATACCCCTCGACGCCGTTCGAATTCCTGTACTTGTTCCCCTGGGCGTAGAGGATCACCGTGCCCTTGTCGTCGCGCCCGATCGTGCCGGCGATGTCGATTCGGCTGTAGGCCTTGATCGTGCCGTCGCCGCGGAAGGCGAAGCCGCCCGGGCCGGCGATCACGTTCTCCCCGCCCGGCCGCCCCAGCTCGAAGACGCCGCCATGGCACTGGATGTAGCACTGCGAACCGGTCTCAAACCGCACGTCGCCGTGCCAGCAGCCCGGGCGGCTGTCGCCGGAGACGTTCTGCTTGCGCAGATAGGTGCGGTAGTTCGACCCGCCCTGGGGCACCACGTAGGTGACGTTCTCGACGAGCGTCGAGGGGTAGAGCGTGAGGCAGGCGCAGGTGTCGTAGCTGTCGCCGAAGCCGAGCAGCTCCACGTCGGTGGCGTCGCCCAGGGGCTTGTGCCCGTAGAGGTGCAGGGCATACTCCCCCTTCTGGCCCGCGCCGCCGCGCATATCGACCCGCACCCGGCCGGTGAACGTGTTCGTGCCGCGCAGATAGCTGCTGCCGAAGCCGAAGCGCAGGAGGAGGTCCTGCCCCGAGATCACGCCGGCGGCGGTCTGGTCGAACGTGGCGCCGTCAGCCACCGTGAGTGAAGAGCCGTCCAACGTGCCGTCCAGTACGAGCTTGCCCTCGTTCACCTGCGCGCCGAGCGGGAACG
>JBJEWG010000238.1:0-8188 GCA_051884935.1 Kiritimatiellia bacterium
GTCAGGTCGAGGGCGTCCATCGACCCCGAGACGTCCACCGTCATCGCGATCGCAATCGCGTCCACGCTGCGATTCCCCTGCGACAGCGCCCGCCGCGGCCGCGCCGCCGCGACGACGAGCAGCGCGGCGCCGACGAGAAAGATCCAGGGCGAGAGGTTCGCTACGCGCGCGCGCCACCCCGCCGTCTTCGCCGGCAGACGCACCACCGGCGCGAACTTGATTCCCGCGCGCCGCCCGCGCCGCAGCATCCGCCACGCCGCGCCGGCCAGCGGAAGCGCCAGCAGCCAGCACCAGGGCCACGCAAAGCTCATTTCGCCACCTCCTGGCGGTTGTCCGTCTGCAAGTAGTCCTTCGCCCGCCGCGTCGCGGCGTCCGCCATCTCGGGCGTCGCCTCCACGCCGGCGAACTTCACCATGTCTGCGGACTCAAGGAACCCCCTCAGCTCGGCGATCGCCTCGGGCGTGAAGGCACCGTTCCCCTGCGCCGCGCGCAGAAACTCCTCCGTCGTCAGGTTCGGGGCGCGCACGGCGTGGCGCCGCTCGATGTAGCGGCGCACGACCATCGTGAGCTCCACGTAGAAGTCCTTGAAGAACCCGCGCCCTGGCAGCCCCTTCTTCAGGAGCACGTCGAGCTCGTAGAGCGCGCGCTCGATGGGGCTCATCCGATGGATCCTCACCATCAGCCGCACCTTGCGAACGACGAGGTAGACCAGCGCGCCGAGGGCGGCCAGCCCCGCCAGCGCGGCCGCGCAGATTCCCGCCAGCTTCCAGCTCAGCGGCGGCAGGTCGCGCGTGGGCGCGATCTCCATCTCGCCCGTCACCGCGTCGCGCGCGGCCGGCGGCGTGAATAGAACCGGCTGCGTGTAGAACGTCGTCGCCCCCGCCCCGCCCACGTCGGCCACCGTCACGACGAACGGCGCAAGCCGATACCGCTTCGCCAGCGGCTCCGGCACCAGCCGCCAGTGCGTCGCGAGAGTCGTGCGGCCATCCGCGCCCGTGACCGGCTCTTCGGGGAAGTCCTCGGCCACCTGGAATCCGCCGAAACGGTCGCGCAGGTCCGGCAGCGTCGCCGTCTTCCCCGCCGGCGCCGTCACGGTCACCGTCACCTCGAAGTCGCGGCCCACGTCAACCGCGTCCGGGCGCGACTCGACGGTGATCTTAACGCCGTCGCGGCTCAGGTCCGCGGTCTGGGCGGCACAGGCGCCCAGCGCGGCCAGTATGCAACAAACGAAACTCTTGCTCTTCACTCTTCGGCTCCTCGGTCGGCGGCGGCTCGGCCGCTACCTCTTGCTCGCGCGCCGCTTGAACAGCGCGCGAATCGCCTGAATGTACGGGCGATCGGTCGAAACGGGCACCGTGTCGATGCCGCTGCGGGCGAAGAAGCGGCTGCGGTGGTCCATCTCGGCCCGGGCGACGGCGGCGAACTGCGCGCGCACGGACCGGTCGGAGGTGTCCACCAGCACAAGCTCGCCCGTCTCGGGGTCCTCCAGCTCGGCCAGCCCCACGTTCGGCAGCTCGGACTCCGCCGGATCGTCCACGGGAATGCAGACGACGTCATGGCGCCGCGCGACGACGCGCAGGAGCTTCTCGTAGTCCTGCTCCGCGTCCCGCGCGGTCGAGGGCGTCAGGAAGTCGCTCACGAGGAACACGACGGCCCGCCGCTTCTGGACGCCGTTCAGGAACCGAAGCGCGCCGGCGATGTCCGTGCCGCCCGTCGCGTCCTCCTCGGCCGCCAGCACCTCACGCACGAGGCGCATCACGCTCTGGCGCCCCTTGCGCGGGGGGATGTACTTCACGATCTTGTCCGAGAAGAGGATCAGGCCGATCTTGTCCTGATTGCGAATGGCCGTGAGCGCCAGCAGGGAGGAGACCTCGGCGGCGAGCTCGGCCTTGGACCTCCGCACGCTGCCGTAGGTCTGGGACCCCGAGACGTCCACGAGGAACATCACCGTCAGCTCCCGCTCTTCGCTGAAGCGCTTGATGAACGGCACGCCCGTGCGCGCCGTCACGTTCCAGTCGATCGCGCGCACATCGTCGCCCGCGACGTAGGGGCGCACCTCGTCGAACTCGACGCCCTGCCCCTTGAATGTCGAATGGTAGTCGCCGCTCAGCTGGTCGTCGATCAGGCGATTGGTGAGGATGCGAATCTTCCCCACCTTCGCCATGAGCTCCTTGACGTCGATCATGGCACGGGGATCGTCGAGAGGATCTTGTCGATGACGACGTCGCTGGTCACGTTCTCGGCCTCGGCCTCGTAGGTCAGAAGGATGCGGTGGCGCAGCACGTCGTGCGCGACCTCCTTCACGTCCTGCGGCGTCGCGTAGGCACGGCCGTGGAGAAGCGCGTTCGCACGGGAGGCCTTGTTCAGGCAGAGCGTCGCGCGCGGCGAGCAACCGACCTGAATCTGCTCCTTGAGGGTCTCAAGGCCCTTGACCTTCTCCGGCTCGCGCGTCGCGAAGACGATGTCGAGAATGTAGTCGCCCACCTTCTCGTCGCAGTAGACGTCCCTGAGCGTCTCGCGGAGGGCGAGGATATCCTCCATCGTGCAGACCGCCGCGACCTCCGGCGCCTTCGTCTGCTGGGCGAAGCGGTCCATGATGCGGCGCTCGTCCGCGCGGCTTGGCGTCTCGACGAGGCACTTGAACATGAACCGGTCGACCTGCGCCTCGGGCAGCGGATAGGTGCCCTCCTGCTCGATCGGGTTCTGGGTCGCGAGCACGAGGAACGGCTTCGGCAGCGCGTAGGTCGTCTCGCCGATCGTGACCTGCTTCTCCTGCATGGACTCCAGCAGGGCGGACTGCACCTTCGCCGGCGCGCGGTTGATTTCGTCCGCCAGCAGCATGTTGGTGAAGACCGGCCCCTTCTTCGGCGAGAACTCGCCCGTCTTGGGGGAGTAGATCAGCGTGCCGACCACATCGGCCGGCAGAAGGTCCGGCGTGAAGGAGATGCGCTTGAAGTCAAGGCCCAGCACCTTCACGAGCGTGTTCACGCTCAGGGTCTTCGCAAGCCCCGGCACACCTTCGAGGAGGATATGCCCGTCCGACACCAACGCCAGCACGAGACGGTCGATGAGCTTCTCCTGCCCCACAATCACCTTGCCGACCTCGCTCTTGATCTTCGTCACGAGTTCACCCTGGGCGGCAATGCGGTTCGTCGCATTCTGCAGATCCATTCGATTCTTCTCCTTTTTGAAGTCGTGCCCGTATTATAGGCGGGGTTTATTAGGGAAGTGTTAATGCTCCCCACACGCGTCTTCCCGGGGAAGGAACACGGTGTCGATTCTCAACGCCTTCTTCATCCCCTTCGCGAGCGCCTTCACGCCGAAGGTCTCGGTCTGGTAGTGACCGGCGCAGATGAGGGGCATGCCAACGTTCTCCGCGGCGATGGTCTCCCCCCAGTCCGCCTCGCCCGTGATGTAGAGATCGCAGCCAAGCTCCTTCGCCTCCGGTGCGAAGCTCCCCGCGCCGCCACTGCACACCCCCACCTTCTTTCCGTTGGGGAGAGTCCCGATGCAGCCGATGGTCTCGCCATGGTAGACGAACGCCGGCTTCAGGTTCTTCAGCCGAAGATAGCGGGCCAGTTCATAGTTGTTGCCATACACGTGGTTCGCATCGAGCGGCAGATGGACGGCGTAGAGAGCGAGGTTGGCGTCCATGGCGGCTTTGACGACGGCATACGCCGCGCCCGTGAGGCGCTGGATACCGCCACCCCAGGAGATGCCGTGATGCACCACGAGCAACTGGGCCCCGATGCGGGCCGCCGCCGCAATCGTCCGCACGCTCGCGTCAACGCCGAAGGCGACCTTCGTCACCTCATCGCCGCAGCGGGCAATCTGAAGCCCGTTGTTCGAGACGTCCGAAAACGACTTCACATCCAGCGCGGCATCCACCCAATCAGTAATCTTCTTCAAATGCATAGGCGCGTAAAGATACCGCATCCCGCGCCCGTTTGCAAACGAAAAGTCGGATGATGGCCACTCGGTGGACCAGTCTACGGCTTCTTCGGGGACTTTGGCGCAGCCTCGTTCTTCGCGCCTTTCGGCCTTACATCCTCGAAGACGGGGCTGTACGTTCCCTCGGGATCCGCATCGCCAATGGGGATGAACCAGGAATCCGACCCGGGAATGAGCGTACCGTCCGGCCGCTTCCATCCGGCGATGCGCTTCCCTTTCGGAATGTCCCTCACCTGAATCTGCACCGTCGAACCGGGAATCTGCTTGCCGGATGTCGGCGACATCCTGACCTTGCCCTCGGAACTGGCGACTTTGATGTAGCGCGCCGAACTGTCGAGAACCTCATCCAAAGTCGGCCGCGTCCCCTTGTCGGCAAGGTAGTCCGACAGAACGATGTCCAGCGACGCGAAGAATTCCCCCAGCACATACTTGTGCTTCCCGCCCGGCATCCGACCCCGACGACCGGCGAACACCGTGCGAATCTCGCCCTTGGGCGCGTCGGGCCAGTAGATGCCGACGGTCGGCAGCACCATCTTCTCCTTCTGGGGCATGTGCTTGAGGAATTCAACCAGCGCCCACTGGGCCGGAGAGGAATTGGTTTCACTCAGATGCGCCTCCGCGAGATACATCCCCGTGCCTTTCGTCCAAGTTTCCATTGATCGGCTCTTCAGCCCCGGCGCCAGCAGCTTACAGAACTTGCAGCCCGTATTGCTCACAAACATCACCAACGGACGTTTCTCCTCGCGGGCGCGGGCCAGAGCCTGCGGGAAATCACTCGTCCATTTCTCGACTTCGACGACGTTTGTGCTACCCGTCTGCTGGAGGACGCGAATGGACCTCTCCAACGCCGCGGCATCAGCAGCCGAAAGCGTCTTCACCGGCCAAAGGACGTAGACCACCGTCGCCAGAATCGTCAACACTCCCGGCAGAGGACGCCACCAAGGGAATAACCACCGATCAGGCCGACAGATCAGCCAAACCGTCGGAACCATCAGGCCGATATCACGCAGCAAGGCCGCGAGCAACTCGCTCCGCCCGCCTTCATCGCCGCCAAAACAGCCACAGGATATATCAAGGCCCCGCGCAATCGCCTGTGTCAGGCCGACGAAGAAGACCATCAGAAGCCCCAGCACCCCCATCGCGGCGAACCGCTGCCACTTTGTGGCAATCAGCGCCACGCCCACGATCCATTCGATGATCGGAAGTGAATAGGCCACGATGGGAACCGCGAATCCTGGAAGCATCTGATAGGCTTCAACAGACTCCGCGAACGAGGCGAAATCGAGTATCTTGATCAATCCGGAGTAGACGAACAAACCACCGAGCCCAAGACGGGCGACTGCGTCAACGATGGTCGTCCACGGGAATCCCTTCCGCATGTCAGTCGCCATCGCCATCCGTCTCTTTGTCGCCGGCGTAGTCTTCTGCGTCTTCCTCGCCATCCGGATTGTTCGCCAGCCATGCGTCCAACTGTTCCTTGGTCCGAATCGCCTCGTCGCCCGTCAGGTCTTCCAGAACCTGCTCTGCCAGGTATCGTCTGGCCTCGATTGTCCCGTGCTCAAGAACGAATTTGCAGATATCGACCGCACAGGAGTTGCGCATGTCACCGACAATCAGATCCATCAGAGACTCAAGCTGGTCCTCATCGTGGAGGGACCTAAGGAACGGCCGCAGCATCTCGTTCTTTTCCCAGTCGCTGAGGCTGTCGTCGTCGAACATATCCTCGATCGCGTCGAAGGCGTCGTCTCGCAGATCCTCGTCGTCACATCCCAGATAGCCGATGAGCTCGGGGAGCCCCTTCTTGCCCATATCCGCCAATGCGTCGATGGCCTCTTCGTGGAGAATGGACGGCAGGCCGTCCGGCCATTCGTCCGAAGCCTGCATACGACGCACCAGTTTCAGAAGAGAATCCCAATCCTCCGCCTCGACGAATGCGCGAAGCTCGGCCAACAGCTTCTTGAATTCATCGGAAAGCCGGGCCTCTTCATCATCCTCCAAAGCCTCTTCGCGCGTCATCCGCGCCTTGCCTCCGCCAACGTTCACAGCGCGCGTACGATCCTTTGCCGTGACCGTATTCGATGTCTTCCGGGGCTTGACAACGATTTTCTGGTCGCTTTCGGAAGCCTTGGCAGACTTTGGCGACGTCGGCAGAAAAGCAAGAATCAACGCCACCACACCACAACACGCGATGAGGCCGCCGAGAATACATGCCGTCTTTTTTGTGTTCATTATATAAGAGGATATGCGCAGCGCGGACGATGATGACAGAAAATCAATGCGCCCAGTCGATGCCGTCGTAACCATCAACAAGCGTAAACACGCACGAGAAACCCTCAAAATCAACACGACTGGTCTTTTTAGGCTGGAAATAGACAAATGCCAGATACTTCCCCTCCGCCTCGGGGATGAGGACGGTCGAACAGGAATAGGTCAAATACTTCGCCGTCGCCAACCCGGAACTCCGCATTTTCAACGTCACCCCATCTGCGGACGTCATAAGCGGCGCCTTGGCGAGAGCCTTTGCCGTTGCCTTCCAAGGCGTCGTGTTCCACAGATTCAAGTAGGCGTTCCAGGCGTATTCATCGGCCTCCGTCTCACCATGCAACACGCCCTGCCCCGAAAGCATGACGCTCTCCGCAATCTCGATGCGATTCGTCCAGGCTGCTGTCCCTCGCCGAACGAGAACGTCGGCGTAAACCATACCCGCCTTGGCGTCCACGTCCGTCAACGCTGGCGCCGATGCGGTCCAGGTCGTACCTGCGACAAGCAGCTTGCCGGAAATCCGTCCTGTCCGGCTCACGCTCAGCGTCAACAATCCGTCCGTGTCGGCCCCCTTTCGTCGTGCCCCGTTGAACGTACCGACCGACCAGGCAGGCAATGCCCGCACGACAACCGTCACGGTCGCCACCGTCGAGACCCGGTCCTTTCGCGCCGTCACATAGACCGTATTAGTGCACGCGCGCGTCGGCACACCCGATACAAGCCCTGTTCTGCGGTTGAACGTCAAGCCAGACGGCAACCCCGTCACGCTCGAAACAACGGACCCGTCCACAGTCGCGAGATCAAGAAGGTTGGTCTGGCACACGCCAACCGACACCACATAGGCCCCCATATCCGGGCACAGCCCCGGCAGACTCGCACTCACGAAATTCGGAACCCGCAACGTGAATGTGCGCGTGAGAGCCCGCGTCCGCGATTTGTTGGTCGCGGACACCGTAACCGTATAGACTCCCGGTTTCTTCGCCACCCCGGAGATAAACTCCGTCTTCGTGTCAAATCTCAACCCTGTCGGCAGTCCCTTCACGGACAGTTTGGGAACCGAGAGCGACGAAACCGGAACCTTCAACTCAAACGCTCCGTCCTCCGCCGTCACATAGGCATCCACCGTGTCAATTGTCAAAGACTCCGCATCCGTCGCCGCCGCCACGAATCGAGCGTAAAGCGTCGCATCGCGCGTTCCCGTCACATAGTTGAGCTTCGTCGCCCGAGCCGTTGCGGCATCCGGATACGGCTTCGTTCCCGCCTTGTCCGAATACCAACCCACGAATACGCTCCCGGATCTCGCAGTGGCCGTCAATGTCACTGATGTATCTTGGAAATAGGCCCCTCCACCCTTCACAACTCCGATTCCATCGCCAATCGACTCCACCGTCAGGACGGGATCTGGGAAATGGTGCAAAGCCGTTCCCAAAAACTGGGCGGCGAGCGTACCACCCTTAACATACATCCCCCCCGACCGTCCACAATAGCGGGTCTTTTCAGCCGTCTTCGATCCCGGCTTCTTCCAGTAGAACGCCATATAGGGGTACTTAGTACCAATCCTGGTGAAGGTTTTAATGGCTGTCCCCTCGCCAAAATCTCCGTCGCCAAACACCAGCAGATATCCACGCTTCTTGAACCACGAGGTCACCGTAGACATTTTCACCGCACGTTGCAGCGCCTGGCAATAGCCACATCCCGGACTCGCCCAGAAAGCGACGAGGGGAACGCCCTCGTCGTCTGCCAACTTCTTGGCCTTCTTGAACTGACCCGTCCACTCGCCCGGGACAACAGGGCCGTCTGTCGTGTAGACGAGGCCCGCATCCGCCGTCGCGGCCGAGGTGAATCCACACATGAATGCCACCAGCAACGCAGTGAAGCATCTCAGGCCCAAAGCCCTCATTTCAGACTCTCCCTCTAGGGCTCACTCCTGCGGTCTCTCTCCCCAGTCCTCCGCCCACCAGTCGACCTCCCCGAG
>JBJEWG010000239.1:0-35976 GCA_051884935.1 Kiritimatiellia bacterium
CGTCGGCGGAGGAGCTGGGAATCAAGGCGGCGAAGGTCGTCGGCGTGGAGCTGTGGCTGGATGGCTCGCGTGACCGGAAGCGCAAATACTACGAGAAGAGGCGCGACATCCAGAAGACGATCGCCGCCGAACTGCCCCGGGAGGTGTTCACCCGGGAGTCCACGCTCGTCAAGCGCGTGTGGATTCGGATCGTCCACGAGACGCCGCGGAATCCGCAGACGGAGAAGGAGTTCATCGTCTCCGAGGGGTCGATCGGCGGCATGAGCGACCCCATGCATGGCCTCGGAAAGAACTTCAAGGGCTATCTTCGGAATGTGCTGAAGGTCGTGGTGGTCGAAGATGATGACCAGCATTGAGGCGCTGACGCGCAGGCTCGGCGCGCGGGAGCCGGAGTGGATGGCCGCGGAGCTCCCCGGTGGCGCACGCGACCCGCTCGTCAAGTTGGGCGTGCTGGAGAGGAGCCACCTTGCGGCGTACTACGCCTGCCCCGCGACGTGCGACGCCGACTGCGAGGGGAGGGTGGCGTACTTTGACCGCAATCGGTCCGGGCGCGGGCCCTGTGACTACGCGGCGCACTGCCTTCTCGACGGGCACCTCATCGAGATCAGTCCGGAAAAACTCGCCGTCCTGGCGTATCGTCCGCGCCGTCTGGCCGAACGGGTCGCCGCCGCGCTGGACTGCGAGGGCGACATATGCTCCCCGGTGGCGGGCGTCCACAGGCTGGGCCGCACGAAGGAGCCTCTGGGCAAGAAGGCGCGCGACATCATCCTCGTGGACCGGCTCGATTCAGTGGACGTCCTCAAGGCGCAGGGCGTTCTCCCGAACAACAAGAGCTTTCTGCTGCTGGTCGGCCACTGGAACGGCGAGGGCGCGGATGAGACGCTCCGGCGGCGGATATTCCGCTACGCCGACGTTCTGCGCGTGGCGGACGAGGGCGGCCTTGAGGTGGATCGGGCTCGAATGGCCGAGGCGCTTCAATCGCCCCGCGACAAGCCGGAGGAGGCTCGCGCCGACCGAAAGACCACGGAGAACCGCATAGCCGAATACTGCCTTAAGATGGCGATTCGTCTTTTCAACGCGCGTACCGCAAAGGAGCGAAGGCAGATTCAGGAAGACTGCCTAACGTTGACGGCGATTGGCGAGGCGGTCGGCTTGGACAAGTCGGTCATATCCAGAAGATATCTTGGCAAAAAACATCGTGAACAATGTCTCAAGAATCTAAAGGGGGCGTCTGGCGTGCGACCGAAGCTGAGTGACCTTCAACCGCATGTCCTCTTTTACATGATCTGCACAAGCCAGATGTATGAAAACTCGTACGGTGGAGACGATGGCGGCAAAGGCACGAACGGTGAGGCAGCATCGCGACAGAACAGGCTGTTCGATGTTTTCAGGGAGTATGCGAGAAGGCAGAGAACCTCTCTTGACCAGATGAACCATCCCACGGTTTACAGAGGCCTGCTGACTGACATTGGAGAATGGCTCAAGCGATAGGGACGTTCAATGCCCCTGCAACTTCCCGCGAGACACGCTGGCCCCTTGACTTTCGGCACGAAAAATACTATCTTTCTGCTGTCTTTTGTTCGGGGTGTCATGCCGACAAAAACGCCCATATCGGGCATAACAGCGAATTTTAGGCAGACACACTCAATGAAAGCATAAAACCACGAGCAAGTAACGAACTCAGGCGGGAGAAATCCGCCAATCCTCCGTAAGGGGGACATACAATTTGCATCGCTGCAAAGCGGTCGTCATAGGAAATGTGAGAAGTTTCAAGTTGGACGACACTGGGCAGGTAAGTGCATATGCACTTCCTCTCTTCGTGTTTCCAACAGGGTCATTCTCACAACCTCCTATGAGACACGAAGGGGGGTTATTTTTATACCCTTGATTCGTGTTTAGTTACGGACGCGGCGCGACACGGAACAAGGGAGTGCCCAATCCTTGCGAAGTGAACACCAACCCAAGGGCAAGAAAGAACGACAATGAGAAAACTAAAACTCGAAATGCTCCTAGTGGCATTACTCACCAGTGTTCTCGCCTTTGGTGAGACATTCACGGATGGCAACGGCCTGGTCTGGACGTACACGGCAAGTTCCGGCAATGCGACACTCTCGGACGTGGCCAAGGCGGACGGTTCTGCGCTCGATGGCGCGTTGACCATTCCTTCAACGGTCAAGGACGATGTAAAAGGCGTAAGCGCAACGGTCACGGCAATTAAAAAAGACACTTTCAAGGGGTTGCCCATTACGGGGTTGACAGTTGCGGACAGCGTGACGACGATTGGCGCGGGCGCGTTCAGCGGATGCTCCTCGCTGAAGAGCGTCGTGTTCGGCAGCGGCCTCGTCACGATCGGCGACGGCAATTCAAATTCCAGCACTTCCAATCCCGACAGCCTCGCCTACTCCGGCGCGTTCGGGAATTGCATCAACCTTGAGACGGTGACGTTCGGCAGTGCGCTTCTCAAGATCGGCCACCACGCCTTCTCCGAATGCCGCGCGCTGACCGAACTGACGTTCCCCGACTCGCTCCAGACGATTGGCAGAAACGCCTTCTGCCGCAATACGTCCCTCGCCTCGGTCTCGTTCGGGACGAATCTTGAGACGATAGACACCTGTGGGTTCTACGACTGCGCGGAATTGCAGTCGGTCGTATTCCGTTCCTGCGATACGCCGCGCCTCACGATCGGCAAAAACGCCTTTGCGAAAGCCGTCAAGCTGACGACGCTTACATTTTCGGAATCGCTCCAGACCATTTATGCGGGGGCGTTCGCGGGCTGCACCTCCCTTACCGCCCTTACGTTCCCCGACTCCCTCACTGCAATCTATGCTGACGGCAGTGGTGGTGCGTTCAATGGTTGTTCCTCGCTGAAGAATGTCGTGTTCGGGAGCGGCCTTGTCACGATCGGTGACGGCAATTCAAATCATAACACATCCAATCCCGACAGCCTCGCCGACTCTGGCGCGTTCGGGAATTGCATCAACCTCGAAACGGTGACTTTTGGCAACGCGCTCCGCGAGATCGGCCACCACGCCTTCTCCGAGTGCCGCGAATTGAAAGTTCTTGAATTTCCCGACTCGCTCCAGCGGATTGGCATTAACGCCTTTTATAACAACATTCGCCTGACGCGCGCTTCTTTCGGTGCGAATTTGCAGACCGTCGATACTTGTGCGTTCATGGGGTGTGTATCGCTCAATTCGGTGTCGTTTTCGCCTGCGACCACGCCGCTCCTGATGATCAAGTCGAATGCATTCAGGAATTGTCTGTGCCTTGCCTCTCTCACGCTTCCCAACTCGATACCGACGATCGCCTCGGGTGCATTCTCCGGCTGCACGATGCTGCGGCGCATCACGATACCGTCCTTGCTGTCAACGATCGAGAGTGGCGTCTTCACCGGCATGGGCAACTTGAAGGAAGTCATATTCCTTGGACTTCCGCCCGAAAACCTGGGGAACGCGGGACTTGCAAAGGACGTGTCGATTCGCTACCCGAGCGAATACGCCCAGGATTGGGAGGACGTCATCGCCTCCTGCGGCTTCACGAATGCGTCGGTCTACGAGCCCGATGAGATTGGCGGAATTGTCGGTGACTCGCGGTATGGCCTATCGGCCAAACCGTCCGACCGGTCCATCGCCTCGTTGGAAATCAGCGCGGACACGGCCATCGACAGCTTCATCCTGACGGACGGCAAGGTGTATGACTCGGTGCTGCGCATCGTGAACACGGCGGATGGCGACGTGACGCTGACGCTGCCTGCGGGCTACACCTACGAGACGTTCGAGGGGGCCGATCCGTTGACCATTCCGGCCAAGTCGCGCAACATCCTGACGATCACGCGGACGGCGGAGAATGTCTTCCTTGTCACTCGCGAGAAGCTGAGGGTCCTTCAGGCCGCCGAATGAACAAGGGGGGCGACATGAAGAGAAGACTCTTGAAAATAGGCGCGCTCGGCGCGTTGGTGTTGGCGGGGATGCCCGCCGATGCCATGCCCGTGGGCGTGCGCCTGGCGATGCATGGCCGCGCGGCCGCCGCTGAAGCGGCAAACGCCGTGTTCCCCGTCCTGCCAGGCGATGCATCCGCAGAAACGATAGCCGGCAAATTGAGCGTGGCGACGGACAAGGCGCTTGTCGCGAACATAACCGATATCAAGGCCTATTCGAATTTCCGTTCATGGGCGACGTCGGTCGGCGTGGCGGAAGTCAAGACCGCCGCGACGGCGTGGCTTTCGTATGCGGTCGGCGCGGCGGGCATCGTACCGGCGCCAAAGGACGGAGACCTCGCGTTTGAATACGTGAGCGTAGGGCCCGACGGCAAGTTGGAGGCGGTGTTCGCGCTTGACGGCGTGGACATCAGTTCAACGGCGTTGGAGTCGAGGCTCAAGACCGTATTCATCGTGGAGGGCGCGACAGTGCTGGACGACAAGGCATTTTCCGACCGGAACATCAGGCTGTCGCTTCTGCCGACGGGCGATGGCCGCGTCAGGGCGAGGGTTGAACCTCCCGCCGATGCGGAGAACTCGTTCTTCGTGCGGGTGCGGGTGAAGTAACCACCGATAATCTCTCATGCGGATTGCGATTGACCTAACCGCAATCCGCATGAGCGCCCCACATCGTCAGGAATGCCATTCGGTGGTCGAGCAAAGCCCCGCGGGAAACGACATTTCGACCGTTTTGAGAACTCCGAGCGTTTGCAAAGGGGCGGTTCTAACGAACCGCCTAAGGTTTCGCGAGCCTACAACGGCTGATCATTGAACAAACCCTGTAAAAGCATCATTATTTATCAGATGGACATGTGAATTTCCGGTTGGCGAGCGGTCATATAGGCTGGTGAGCTTGCCAAATAGGCATATCACAGAGACTTCCAGTCAATGAGAAGTCGTTGAAGCGTGCGTAGCCCCAGGCGGTTCGTTAGAACCGCCCCTTTGCCAACGCTCGGAGTTTAATTTATTAGGCAGTGGTCGGCTCATCGGCATAACTCGGGTCGGCTCATCGGCATAACTCGGGGTGGCTCATCGGCATAACTCGGGGTCGGTCATCGGCATAACTCGGGTCGAGTCATCGGCACAACTCGGGCTCGGTGATCGGTGGAATATCCCCTCGCGCGCGTGACAATCTTACCGAACTCCCGGCGCGACGCGGGATCGAGCGGCGAGATACGGGACCTTCCCAGAGGCCGTTGGTTGTGCTATACTCGGACCAAACTCGGGACCAAAAGGAACTCAAGATGAAGAAACTTGTTGCGGGTGTGGCGATGGCGGCGGCGTGCGCGTGCGGCGCGGCGCAGAAGGAGACGATTCTCGTGGCGGCCGACCCGTTCGCCGTCGAGCTCAAGAACGTCGTCGTGCGGCACCTCGAAAAGCGCGGCTTCGAGGTGAAGGACTACGGCGCGACGGCCGCGAACAAGGAGAAGCCCTATTTCGACAGCGCCGTGGACGTGTGCCGGGCGATGCAGAAGGGCGAGGCGAAGCGCGCGTTCCTCTTCTGCGGAACCGGCATGGGAATGGGCATGGTCGCCAACCGTTTCAAGGGCGTGCGCGCGGCGGTCGTGGAGAGCGTGTTCGCGGCGCGGATGTGCCGCTCGATCAACGACGCGAACGTGCTGTGCATGGGGCAGATGATCTGGGGAAACCAGATGGCCATCGCGGCGGCGGACGCCTTCCTCGACACGGCGTTCACGCAGGGCCTTGAGGACCTGGCGCCGTTCCTCAAGGACGCGGCGAAGAAGGTCGATGCGATCGACGGAAAGTAAAAACAGGGCAAGGAGACGATGATGCGTAGAGTGATCTTCACGCTGGCCTGCGCGTGCGCGCTGGCGGCTGTTGCGGGCAAGTGGGAGAAGCCGGCGCCGATTCCGCGCGAGAAGGGGCTGTTCCGCTGCCAGATTCACCGGGGCGGCGGCGCGAAGTCGCGTCCCGACAACTCGCTTGAGACCTTTCTCTGGTGCTGGGGGCACGGCATGGCGCCGGAGGCGGACGCGCGCCTCACGAAGGACGGCGTGGCGGTCGCGATGCACGACGAGACGTTCCGGCGCATTGGCCGCGGCATCTCGCCGGAGTTCGCGAAGCGGAAGATCCGCGACCTGACGTGGGACGAGATCAAGGACGTGGACACGGGGTCCTATCTGGGGCCGGAGTATTCGACCACGCGCGTCGCGACGATGGAGAGCGTCTTCGCCGCGATGAAGGGGCGCCCCGAGCGGCTGCTCTACGTGGACGAGAAGGGCGCGCCGCCGGAGCTGATCGCGGAGCTCGCGAACAAGTTCGGCGTGATCGAGCAGGTCTACTACTGCTCCAGCAACTGGAAGCTGATCCCCCGCTGGCGCGCGGCCGCGCCGAAGGGGCGCTCCATGGTGTGGCTGGGCGCGTGGCCGAAGAACAACTCCCCCGAGGAGGTCGCGCGCGCCGAGGCCTATGTGCAGAAGCAGCTGGACGAGATGGCGGCGACGGGGTTCGACGGCATCGACCAGGTGCAGATACATCTGCGCACGGACCTCGCGAAGCCGGACATCTTCTGCCCCTCGACGCCGTTCATCAAGCGCGCGATCGAGCTCATGCACCGGCACGGCGTGACGGTCAACGGCGTGACGTGGACCGAGGGCACGAACAAGGCCGTCCACCGGGAGATGTGGAAGATCGGCTTCGACCACTACACGACGGACTATCCCGAGACGCTCTTCGAGGTCGCGGACGAAATCCGCGCCTGGGGCATCCGCTAGGTTAGGCGGGCCCGCCTCGACCCACGCACTCACACACAAAAGGACACGCGAAGATGAAGAAGCTGATTCTGACGGGCCTCGTCGCCCTCGCCGGTTTCGCGCAGGCGGACTGGCACGCGGACATGGCGGCCATGTCGCCCGCCTACTGGAAGATCTGGACGCCCGAGGTCACGGCGAAGCTCAAGGCGGACATCGAGAAGTTCCGCAAGGCCGACTTCAGCGGCGCGGTGGGCGCCCCCGCCGGCGCGGAGGTGAAGGTGGAGCAGATCTCGCACGCCTTCTTCTTCGGCGCGCACATCTTCAACTACAACCAGCTCGGCAAGACGGAGTGGAACAACCGCTACAAGGAGCTCTACGGCACGCTCTTCAACTCCGCGACCGTGGCGTTCTACTGGAAGACGCTGGAGCCGTATCAGGGGCAGGTGCGCTTCCAGGAGGACTACCGCGACACGGAGGCGTTCTGGAACACGTGCGCCCACCCGAAGGACCAGCCGCACTGGCGCCGCCCCGCGATCGACCCCGTGATCAACTTCCTGCGCTCGCGCGACCTGCGCATCCACGGGCATCCGCTCTGCTGGGGCAACAATGCGTGGCAGACGCCCACGTGGATATGGGACGAGTTCTGCCCGCAGGCCGAAAAGGAGGCCCTTGAGGCCGCGAGCGGCGTGAAGCTGCCCGCGCACGACTGGCGGCAGCCGATGGGCGCGAAGGAGTTCGGCCGCGACGAGGGCTGGAGGCAGGGCGTGGTGTCCTGGGCGGCGTGCTGGAAGAGGATATTCGAGGTGCTCTCCGAGGAGGAGGTCGCGTGCCTCTGCCCGACCTACTTCGCGAAGCTGAACGAGTTCACGTTCGGGCGCGTGGAGCGGATCGCCCGGGCGTACGGCACGCGCGTGCAGAGCTGGGACGTCTGCAACGAGTCCTCGCCCGACTTCCACGGCCAGTCCGTCACGGGCAGGCCGTTCCAGAAGAGCCCGCGCTACGGCGTGACGGCGGGCGACCTCTGCTACAACGCCTTCAGGACGGCGCAGGCGAATCTGCCGAAGTCCGCGTGGCTGAACATCAACGACTACGCGATGGACGAGAACTACTTCGCCCAGATCAAGGACCTTGAGAAGAACGGCGTGCGCATCGACGTGATCGGCTCGCAGATGCACCTGTTCAATCCGGCGGAGTCGGTGAACATCGCGCGGGGCGAGGGGCCGGCCCACCTGCGTCCGGAGGGAATCGCCGCGCGCTTCGCGCTGCTCTCCAGGGCGGGGAAGCCGATCCACCTCAGCGAAATCACGATCACGGCGCCGGATGCCTCGGCGCGCGGGCAGATGGTGCAGGCGATCATCCTGCGCAACCTCTACCGCGCCTGGTTCGCCGTCGAGAAGATGAACGGCATCACCTGGTGGAACGTGGTGGACGACTGCGGCGCCCCGGGCGAGCCCTCCATCAGCGGCCTCTTCACGCGCGACATGCGCCCGAAGACGGCCTACTACGCGATGGACGACCTCATCAACAACGAGTGGAAGACCCGCACGACCGTGAAGGTGTCCCCCGAGGGCGCGGTCGCGTTCCGCGGCTTCCGCGGCCGCTACCGCCTCTCCTGGACGGACAAGGACGGCAAGGCGCGCACCCGGATCGTCGAGGTGAAGTAGAGGTTTCAACGAAGAACGAAAGGACATGACGATGAAGACGATGATTGCGGTTTCGATGATGGCGGCGACGGCGATGGCGGGCGTGATCCAGATGCCCGAGACCTGCACGACGCCGGACGGCATGACGATTGACCCGCAGGGGCGCCTCGTGATCGCGGCGCCGAACTGCAACGGCAACCCCGGGCGCAAGGTCGTGGGCGCGGTGTTCCGCCTCGACGCGCCGGGCGGCAGGCCGTACAAGTGGTTCGACGTCGCGCCGCTCGCGGCGTCTGGCTACTCGCAGCCGATGGGCGTGTGCTTCGGCCCCGAGGGCGAGCTCTACGTGTGCGACTGCCAGAAGGCGGGGCTCGGCCGCCTGCTGCGCTACACGTTCAAGGACGACAAGGTGGCCTCGTGCGAGACGATCGCCGAGGGGCTCTACAACGCGAACGGCGTGAAGTATCTGAACGGCCGGCTCTACCTGACGCAGGCGTTCCTCAACGGCGGCACGCGCGGCGACGGCGCGGCGACGAGCGGGCTCTACATGTTCAACGCGACGGACCGCAACGTGCGCGTGGGCAACACGCCCGCCGACCCGCAGTGCGTCTTCGCCGACGTGACGCGCAACAGGAAGATCAAGGTGGGCCTCAACGGCGTCGCCATCGACTCGAAGGGCAACATCTACACGGGCAACTACGGGGACGGCCGCGTGTGGCGCCTCACGCCGGGCGCGGACGGCCGCATCGAGAAGGCGGTCGAGTTCGTCCATCAGGAGGCGGGCGTGGTGACGCCGGACGGCTTCTGCATGGACGCGGAGGACAACCTCTACATCGCGGACATGTTCGGCGACCAGTCCGTGAAGGTCTCGCCGGAGGGCAAGGTGACGGTGCTCAAGAAGGGGTGCTTCGTCCGCCCGAGCGAGCCCTGCGTGTGGCGCGGGAACGTCTACATCGCGAACTACGGCGCGACGACGCTCGACGAGTCTCCCCTCAAGTAAGCCGGCGAAGCGCGCATGAGGCGGGGCGAGTTTCTGGGGGTGTTGGCGGCGGCGGCCTGCCTGGTGGGGTGCCAGGTGGTGGAGCCGGTCTGGAATTCCTTCTCTTCGGAGCTGGGGAAGGCGGGCGACATGTTCGTGAAGCCGTTCCAGAGCCTGACGATCATGAGCTGGAACATCCGGGCGGGGCTTGGCATGGACGACATCCGGGACATTTCGCGCGCCGCGGCGGTCATCCGATCCGCGGGCGCGGACGTGGTCGCGCTTCAGGAGGTCGATCGCAACACGCTTCGGTCGGGCGGCGTGGACCAGGTCGCGGAACTTGAGCGGGCCACGGGGATGGTCGCAACCTGGTGCAAGGCGATCGACTACGACGGCGGCGAATACGGCGTTGCGCTTCTTTCGCGCGTTCCGCCGCTGAAGGTGCGGCGCGCCCAGCTGCCCCGGCTGGGGCAGACCGAGCAGCGGGTGCTGCTCGTGGCGGAGTTCCCGGAGTTCAGCGTCGGCGTGACGCACCTGTCGCTCGACGCCGGGGAGCGCATTGCGTCCGTGGACGTCATTCGGGAATTCGCCTCGCCGGAGAAGCCGCTCTTCCTGGCCGGGGACTGGAACAGCCCGCCGCGCGGGGACTTCTTCCAGAAGATCCGCGGGGCGTTCGCCGTTCTCTCCGGCTACGACAAGACGTTCCCGGCGCCCGAGCCGAACGTCTGCATCGACTACATCGCCGTTTCGCGCCGCCATCGGGCACGTTATGAACACGTGTCGCACGAGGTGCTGCCCGAGACGGTGGCCTCCGACCATCGCCCCGTCGTCGTGCGCGTGCGCTGATTCCGCGCCATTTTGCGCCCGACGGATCGAATTGGGTCGCCCGACCCAGACCCCTAGGGTCGCCCGACCCAAGGCCTTAGGGTCGCCCGAGGCAAAACTTTCTGTCGCCCGACAGAAAACTTTCCGTCGCCCGACGGAAATCTCCGCGTCGCCCGAGGGAGGGCCGTCGCGCGCGGACGGACAGCGATTCGTCCACTGGTGGCTTGTCTTAGGCCCCTGAATCGGGTATACTACTTGCCCGATTCGATTTCTCCTCTTTAGTAGAAGGATATAGGCATATGAAGCGTACGGATGTGGACAAGGTTCTCATCATCGGGTCGGGCCCGATTGTGATCGGCCAGGCGTGTGAATTCGACTATTCGGGCACGCAGGCGTGCAAGGCCCTCAGGTCCTGCGGGTACAAGGTCGTATTGGTCAACTCGAACCCCGCGACCATCATGACGGACCCGGTGATGGCGGACGCCACGTACATCGAGCCGCTGAACGTGGAGCGCCTCGAACAGATCATCGCCAAGGAGAGGCCCGACGCCATTCTTCCGAACCTGGGGGGGCAGACGGGCCTCAATCTTTCCATGGAGCTCTCGAAGAAGGGCATCCTCGACAAGTACGGCGTGAAGGTGATCGGCGTCAACCTGGACGCGATCGAGCGCGGCGAGGACCGCGAGGTCTTCAAGGAGACGATGCAGAAGCTCGGCATCGAGACGCCCCGCTCGGGGATCGTCCACACGGTGGAGGACGCGGTGCGGCTGGTGCGCGACGAGATCGGCTACCCGGTGGTGGTGCGGCCGGCGTACACGATGGGCGGCGCGGGCGGCGGGTTCTGCTACAACGAGGAGGAGCTGCGCACGATCTGCGCGCGGGGGCTCGACGCCTCGCTCACGCACCAGTGCCTGATCGAGGAGTCGATCCTGAACTGGGAGGAGCTCGAAGTCGAGGTGGTGCGCGACGCGAAGAACCAGATGATCGCGGTGTGCTTCATCGAGAACATCGACGCGGTGGGCGTCCACACGGGCGACAGCTTCTGCGCGGCGCCGTTCCTGACGATCTCGAAGGAGCTGGAGGAGCGTCTGCGGCGCGATGCGTTCAAGATCGTGGAGTCGATCGGCGTGATCGGCGGCACGAACGTGCAGTTCGCGCACGACCCGAAGACGGGGCGCGTGGTGATCATCGAGATCAACCCGCGCACGTCGCGCTCGTCGGCCCTCGCCTCGAAGGCGACCGGCTTCCCGATCGCGCTCGTCTCGGCGAAGCTCGCCGCGGGGATGACGATGGACGAGATTCCCTACTGGCGCGACGGGACGCTTGAGAAGTACACGCCGAGCGGGGACTACGTGGTGCTCAAGTTCGCGCGGTGGGCGTTCGAGAAGTTCCGCGCGGTGGAGGACCGCCTCGGCACGCAGATGAAGGCCGTGGGCGAGGTGATGTCCATCGGCAAGACCTACAAGGAGGCGCTGCAGAAGGCGATCCGCGGGCTGGAGAAGGGGCGCGCGGGGCTCGGCTTCGCGAAGGACTTCCACGAGAAGTCGCTCGACGAGCTGCTGAAGCTGCTCGCGGTGCCGAGCAGCGAGCGCCACTTCCAGATGTACGAGGCCCTGCGCAAGGGGGCGACGGACGAGCAGATCTTCGGGCTCACGGGCGTGAAGGCGTACTTCGTCGATCAGATGCGCGAGCTCGTGCAGGAGGAGGAGGAGGTCCTCAAGTACAAGGGGACGCTGCCGCCGGACGAGCTGCTGGTGCGGGCGAAGAAGGACGGCTTCAGCGACAAGTACCTCTCCCAGCTGCTCAAGGTGGCCGAGAGGACGATCCGCGAGCGGCGCGAGGCGCTGGGGTGCGTGGAGACGTGGCACGCGGTGCCGGTCTCGGGCGTGGAGAACCAGGCCTACTACTACTCCTCCTACAACGGGGCGCCGGGCGAGGTGCCCGTCTCGGCGAGCAGGCGGAAGATCATGATTCTCGGCGGCGGGCCGAACCGCATCGGGCAGGGCATCGAGTTCGACTACTGCTGCACGCACGCGGCGCTCGCGATGCGCGAGCAGGGGTACGAGACGATCATGGTCAACTGCAACCCCGAGACCGTCTCGACCGACTACGACACCTCGAACAAGCTCTACTTCGAACCGGTGACGCTGGAGGACGTGCTGCAGATCTACCGCGCGGAGAAGCCGCTCGGCGTGATCGTGCAGTTCGGCGGGCAGACCCCGCTCAACATCGCGCGGGACCTCGCGGAGGCCGGCTGTAACATCCTCGGCACGAGCGTCGATTCGATCGACGCGGCGGAGGACCGCGACCTCTTCCACTCCATCATGAACCGCCTCGGCATCCCGATGCCGGAAAGCGAAATGGCGAGCGACATCGACGGCGCGATCAAGGTGGCGAACGACCTCGGCTACCCGCTCATCATCCGCCCGAGCTTCGTGCTCGGCGGGCGCGGCATGGAGGTGATCCACGACGAGCAGATGCTGCGCGAGTACGTGGCGAAGGCCGTGGGCGTGACGCCGGACCGGCCGCTCTACCTGGACCGCTTCCTGTGCCACGCGCTGGAGTGCGAGGCGGACGCGCTCTCGGACGGCAGGAAGGTGTTCATCCCGGCCATCATGCAGCACGTGGAGCTCGCGGGCGTGCACTCGGGCGACTCCGCCTGCGTGCTGCCGCCGGCGACGATCAGCGCGGAGAACCAGGCGACCATCTTCGACTACACGCGCCGCATCGCGGAGGAGCTGAAGGTGGTGGGCCTCATGAACATGCAGTTCGCGATCGAGAACGGCAAGGTCTACGTGATCGAGGCCAACCCGCGCGCCTCCCGCACGGTGCCGCTGGTCTCGAAGGTCGCCGGCACGCAGATGGCCCCCATCGCGGTGCGCCTCATGCTCGGCGAGACGGTGGAGCAGCTGGGGCTGGACCGCCGCCACGTGGTGCCGTACTTCGGCGTGAAGGAGGCGGTGATGCCCTTCGAGAAGTTCCCGGAGGTGGACCCCGTGCTCGGGCCCGAGATGCGCTCGACGGGCGAGGTGCTGGGCCTTGCGGACACGTTCGGCCTGGCGTACTACAAATCGCAGGAGGCGGCGGGCTCGCCGCTGCCGACGAAGCCCGGCAAGGTGCTCGTCTCGCTCTCCACGAAGCCCGACGACGCGGCCGTGGCCGCGAAGAACCTCACGGACCTCGGCTTCGAGATCGTGGGCACCGAGGGCACGGTGAAGTTCCTGTGGGAGAAGGGCGTGCCGGCGACGATGGTCGCGAAGATCGGCCAGGGGCGGCCGGACGTGCTGGACCTCATCAAGAACCGCGAGGTGAGCCTGATCCTCAACACGCCCTCCGGCCGCCGCGACGCGCGGGCGGACGACAACTCGATCCGCCGCGCCGCGATCAAGTACCGCATCCCGTATCTCACGACGGTGGCCGCGGCGCTGGCCGCGAGCGAGGGCATCAAGGCCGCGCGCGAGGGCAGGGGCGAGGTCCGCTCGCTCCAGAGCTACCATGCGTCGATCACGTGCTAGACTTCTTCAATCTGCGGATTCCCGACTATGGACAATGAAAAGCTGGTGGTGACCCACCCGGAAATCGAGGCGGACTGCTGCAAGGGCTGCGGCCGCTGCGTGGCGGCGTGCCCGCGGCAGTGCCTCGAACTGAAGACGACGATGAACAAGATGGGCATCAAGCCCGTGGGGTACAAGGGCGAGGGGTGCATTGGCTGCGCCATCTGCTTCTACAACTGCCCGGAGCCCTATGCGATCAAGGTGGTGAAGGCATGACCAAGTTCGTGAAGAGCAACGAGGCCGTGGTGATGGGGGCGCTCTACGCGGGGTGCGAGCTCTACTTCGGCTATCCGATCACGCCCGCGAGCGAAATCGCGCACGGCGCGGCGAAGTGGTTCCCGATGCTCGGGCGCACGTTCGTGCAGGCCGAGTGCGAGACGGCGTCCGTCAACATGATGTTCGGCGCGGCGGCGGCGGGCAAGCTCTGCATGACGGCGACGTCGGGTCCCGGCTTCTCCCTCATGCAGGAGGGCCTCAGCTACCTCGCGGGTGCCGAGCTGCCCGCCGTGATCGTGGACGTGAACCGCGCCGGCCCCGGCCTCGGCAACGTCTACCCCGAGCAGAGCGACTACACGCCGGCGGTGAAGGGCGGCGGCCACGGCAACTACCAGACCTTCACCTACGCCCCCGCGAGCGCGCAGGAGATGTGCGACCTCACGATCAAGGCATTCCAGATGGCGACGAAGTGGCGCACGCCGGCGGTCGTCTTCGCGGATGGACTCCAGGGGCAGATGATGGAGACGGTGCGCCTGCCCGAGGCCGCGTGCGAGCCGCCCGACTTCAGCGCGTGGGCCGCCCAGGGCGAGCCGAAGACGCGCGAGAACCTCGTGAAGTCCATCTTCCTCGACGCGGCCGCGCAGGAGGTCTTCAACGAGCACCTGCAGCGCAAGTACGAGGACATGCAGGCGGACGCGGAGGCCGAGACCTATCTGGCCGAGGACGCGGACCTGCTGATCTGCGCGTTCGGCATCGCGAGCCGCGTGGCCCGCACGACCGCCGAGGTCTGCCGCCGGAAGGGGATGAAGGTCGGCTGCTTCCGCCCGATTTCGCTTAACCCGTTCCCGCGCGAGCAGCTTGCGCGGGCGGCGAAGGGGCGCCGGATCATGACGCTTGAGCTGGACGCCGGGCAGTTCGCCGACGACGTGCGCCTGCAGCTCGCGAAGTGCGGGCTCGGCGCGGAGGCCGCGGGCGTGATGATGATCCACCGCATGGGCGGGCAGGTCGTCTCCGTTGACGACGCCGTGAAGTCGGCCAAGATGATTCTGGGGAAGTAAGATGAACGTGATTGAACAGAAGGGCATGTACCAGAAGTTCCCGCGGAGCGGGAAGGATACGCGCGTGACGCACTACTGCCCCGGGTGCGGCCACGGCATCGTGAACAAGCTCGTCGCCGCGTGCTGCGCCGAGATGGGCCTGCAGAACCAGACGATCTTCGTCGATCCCGTTGGCTGCGGCGTGTTCACCTACTACTACTGGGACGCGGCGCACATCTCCGCCGCCCACGGGCGCGCCTCGGCCGTGGCGACGGGCGCCTGCCGGGCGCGGCCCAACGCCGTCACGATCGCCTACCAGGGCGACGGCGACCTCGGCGCCATCGGCTTCAACAACGCCTTCCAGGCGGCCTCGCGCGGCGAGAACTTCGCGTGCATCTTCATCAACAACTCCCTCTATGGCATGACGGGCGGGCAGATGGCCCCCACCACGCTTGAGGGCGAGAAGACCACCACCACGCCGTTCGGGCGCGACCCCTCCCTCACGGGCCACCCGCTCCACGTGTGCGAGGTGTTCGGCCAGCTTCAGGCGCCGGTCTACATCGCCCGCACGAGCGTGGCGGATACGAAGCGCATCATGCAGACGAAGCAGGCCATCCGCCGCGTCTTCGAGCTGCAGCGGGAGCACAGGGGCTACTGCGTGCTTGAGATCCTCGCGCCGTGCCCCACGAACTTCCACATGGACCCCATCAAGTCCGCGCAGTTCTGCATGAACGAGATGGAGCGCGAGTTCCCGCTCGGCGTCTTCCGCGACACGGGGGCGGGCATCGGGTGCGCGAATTCCGCCGAGGCGCCCGCTGCGGCCCCTCAGCCCTCGCCCTACCTTCAGGTCAAGCCCGTGCCGCAGGTCGCGTCCTGCGCGGAGCTGTTTGCGGAGAAGACGGCGATTCCGCCGGCGGAGAACGACCCCGCCGTGCCGGAGCTGCGCTTCAAGTTCGCGGGCTACGGCGGGCAGGGCATCCTCTCGCTGGGCCTCACGGTCGCCGAGGCGGCGCGCCTTGAGCGGCGCCACACGCTGTGGTTCCCGAGCTACGGGCCGGAGCAGCGCGGCGGCAGCGCGAGCTGTTCGGTCGTCGTGTCGGGCACGCCGATCGGCTCGCCGACCGTGGAGCATCCCGACGTGCTCGTCTGCATGAACCAGCCGTCCTACGAGCGGTTTGTGGGCGACGTCCGCCGGGGCGGGCTCGTGATCGTCGATGCGACGGTGCCGGTGACCTGCCAGCCGCCGGAGGGCGTGCGGCTCGTCAAGTGGCCGGCCATCAAGATGGCGGAGGACTTCGGCGTGCCGAAGGCGGCGAACACGATGATGCTCGCCGCGCTGATCAAGCTGGGCTGCACGGGTCTGCGCGAGGAGAACCTCGAACAGGCGCTCGTCGCGAGCTTCGCGAAGAAGCCCGAGCTCGGCGTGAAGAACCTCGAAATCCTGCGCAAGGCAGAGGCGAATCTCATCTAAACCACACCACACGAAACCACACGGGAGACGAACCATGAAGAGACGCGATTTTCTAACGGCCACGGGAAGCGTGGCGCTGTTCAACGTGCTGCCGCGCAGTCTGATCGCCGGCAGCGGCGCGACCCCGCCGAGCGAGACGGTGTGTGTGGCGGCGATCGGCGCGGGCGGGCGGGCCGCAGCCGACATCAACGGCCTCGCCAACGCGGGCGCGCGGATCATCGGCCTCTGCGACGTGGACGACCGGCGCTCCGGCGGGATGCGCAAGAAGTTCGACAAGGCGCCGTACTTCAAGCGCTACCGCGAAATGCTCGACAAGCTCGACAAGCAGATCGACGCGGTGCTGATCGGCGTGCCGGACCACTGGCACGCGACGATGGCGATCGAGTGCCTGAAGCGCGGCAAGCACGTGCAGTGCGAGAAGCCGCTCGCGCAGAGCTACCACGAGATGGACGAGATGCTGGCGTCCGCGAAGGCCCACCCGAACCTCGTCACCCAGGCGATGAACCAGGGGCACGCCTACGACACGATCCGCGACTTCCGCGAATGGGTCGAGGCCGGCCTCATCGGCGACGTCACCGAGGCGCACATCTGGTGCCCCGCGGTCTATTCCTTCATGGACAAGCTGGACGAGCTCAAGCGGGTGTGGGAGGTGCCGAAGGAACTCGACTGGGAGCAGTGGCAGGGCCCCGTGCCGCACCGCCCCTACTACCCGAAGTACCTGCCGGGGGCCTGGCGCTTCTGGACGATGTACGGCACCAACACGCTGGGCGACTGGAGCTGCCACCTGATGGACCCGCTCTTCTGGACGCTTGGGCTCGGCATGCCGAAGACGGTGAAGGCCGAGGTGTACGGCAGCTGGGACCCCGCGATCCACGGGGCGACGTTCCCGCGCGGCGTGAAGACGACCTTCGAGTACGTCACGCGCGCCGGCAAGCCGTTCAAGCTCGTGTGGTTCGACGGCGAGGCGTGCAAGGACGTCCCCGTGCCGACCGGCTACAAGGACGACATGGCGTACTTCCCGCCCTACAACACGACGGAGGGCCGCAAGCGCCGCGACGGCATGTGCAACGGCGCGTTCGTCTACGGCACGAAGGGCGTGATCGAATACGGCCACCACGGCGCGAACTACCTGCGGATGCTCCCCGACCTCACGCTCGAAAAGCTGCGCGCGGAGGGCGGCTGCCCGAAGCAGACGTATGCGCGCGTGCCGGGGAACAGCCCGGACTCGAAGCCCTACAACGAGTTCATTGCCGCCGTGAAGGGCGGTCCCAAGGTCGGCAGCGACTTCGCCTATGCGGGCGCGATGACGCAGTGTTCGCTCACGGGCGTCGCCGCGCTCTTCGACGCGGGCAAGACGCTGCAGTGGGACCCCGTGAAGCACGTCTTCACGAACGGCGTCGCCTCCAACAAGATGCTCCGCCAGCCCCGCGTGGGCCAGTGGTGAGGACCGCGCGATGAAGTACGTCACCTACGTGGGCAGCTACACGAGCGACGCCTACCCGCAGGGCATCCACGTGCTCGAAAGCGACGCCGAGACGGGGTCGTTCCGCGTGGTCAACGTGATCGACACGGTGCCCCAGCCCACCTACATGGCGCTGAACCGCGCCTGCACGATGCTCTACTCCGTGGTGGGGCGCCCGGCGTTCGGCCCGCGCGGCCGCGACGGCGGCCTGGCGGCGTTCCGGCTGAACGCCACGGGCGAGCGGCTCGAACTGGTGAACGAGATCGCGACGGGCTGGACGGTGCCGTGCTACGTGGCGCTCGACCCGTTCGAGCGCTCGCTCGTCTACGCCGAATATTCCTGCGGCACGGCGGGCTACGCCGACCTGCGCGCGGATGGCTCAATCGACCCGGCCTTCGCCGGCGCGCCGAACGAGGTGCGCGCGCGCTGCCAGGTGCGGCACGTCGGGGAGGGCCCGAACAAGCCGCGCCAGGACGCCGCGCACGCGCACTGCGCGATCGTCACGCCGGACGGCAAGTTCGAGCTGGTGGTCGATCTCACGCTCGACAAGATCGTCGCCTACGACTTCGCGAACCGCGCGCAGGGCCTCAAGGCCGTGCCCGCCGCGACGATCGACACGGGCAGGATCGCCCCCGGGGCCGGCCCGCGCCACATCGTCTTCCACCCGAACGGGAAGCTCGCGTTCGTGATCTTCGAGCTGAAGAACCTCGTCGCGAGCTACCGCTACACGGGCGAGGGCTTCGAGTTCATCGAGATCAGGGACCTGCTCGCAAAGGACGTCACGGGCTTCTCGAAGGCCGCGGCGGTCAAGATCTCCGAGGACGGCACGCAGCTGTTCTGCTCGAACCGCGGGCACGACTCGATCACCGTCTTCAACATCGACCCCGCCACGGGCCGGATGGAGCTGCTGAACACGGCGCGCCTGGGCGGACAGTTCCCGCGCGACTTCGAGTTCTTCCCCGGCGGGAGGTTTTGCATGGTCGGCCTGAAGGAGAGCTGGCGCCTGGCGAGCTTCGCCTACGACAAGGCGAAGGGGTCCTTTGATCTGGTCGCTTCGATGGAGGGCGTCTACCGCCCGCTCTTCTTCAAGTTCAAGACGCGGTGAGGCCGTCCTCGACAGCGCGGCGCTATCGGATCGTGCTGGCCTATGACGGCACGGCCTATTCCGGCTACCAGCTGCAGGAGAACGGCGTCTCGGTTCAGCAGCGTCTGGAGGAGGCGCTTGCCTACGTCAACCGCGCGCCCGTGCGCGTCTTTGGGTGCAGCCGCACGGACGCGGGCGTCCACGCGCGGGGATTCTGCGCGCATTTCGACCTCTCGGTGCCGATTCCGCCGAAGAACCTCGTGCGGGCGATGAACTCGCAGCTGCCCGAGGATATCCGCGTGATGCGGGCCGCCTTCGCGAAGCCGGGCTTCAACGCCCGGAATGACGCGAAGGGCAAGGAATACCGCTACCACGTCTATCAGGCGGACATTCTGCCGCCGCATCTCGTGCCGTATTGGACGTTCTGCCATCGTCCGCTCGATTTGGCGGCGATGCAGGAGGCGGCGTCGCGCTTTGTGGGGCGTCACGACTTCGTGTCGTTTGCGGCGAACCCCCACCGCGACCTCGAAACCACCGTGCGGACCATCTTCACGTTCACGGTGAAGAAGAGCGGCCCGCGCTATACGTTCAGCGTGAAGGGGGACGGCTTCCTCTACAAGCAGGTCCGCTCCATGGTCGGCTTTCTGCTCAGCGTCGGCAAGGGCAACGAAAAGCCAGAGGCCGTCACGGAACTCCTCACGGCGGCCGCCCCGCGCACGGCGCGTGTCGAGACGGCCCCGGGCCGTGGCCTCTTCCTCTGGAAGGTGTGGTATTGATTCCCGTCCGCCACCGCTGACCACTTGTTTCTATATACATACCGCCACCGCAGGCCACTTGCCTCTCTATACCTATATATGAGGAATAAGGGCTGGCAGTGGTTCGTGAAAACCGTCCCTTTGCCAACGCTCGGAGTTTCTAAAACCATGCGGTGAGTCGGCGAATATGGTGGGGTGGGTGGAAGGGGTTCGCCTCAAAGGGCGCGCGGGGTCGCCGAGGAGACTACGGATTTTACTGCGCAGTGGAGGAAATTCCACTCGGCAGTAGAATTTACTCCACTGGGCAGTAGAATTTCTTCCACTGCCGAGTGGAACTCAGGATCGCCTAGGGGAGTTGATTGTCCCGTCGCCTTTGGTATGATGTGACGTCGGCGGGAGGTGGGCTACCTCTCGGCGCGCGGGGCTATGCACTACCAACACAAAGCACACAACAGAAAGGCCCCTCGCCTCGCGCGCGACTATATAATAAGCGGCATCCAACTTGAAGCGATCCGCGATGACCGCCCCTCGCCTCGCGCGCACGACTACATAATGGGGGATTGGGATAATAGGGGATTGGGGTGTGCTTTATAATAGGTGGTGAGGGGTGAGTGGTGGGGGTGGAAGCGGAACGCCTAGGAGCCCAGTGGGCTTGTGCAACTTTCCCTTGTACAACTTTCCCTTGTGCAATTTCCCCAACTTCCCTTCCCCAACTTCCCTTCCCCAACTTCCCTTCCCAAACTTCCCTTCCCTAACTTCCCTTCCTCAACTTCCCTTCCTCAACTTCCCACCCGGTGTGCTTGACGGGGTGGGAGGGTTGTGTTAAACTTCTTGCACCATTGATTGGGTTCTTGGGTCCTGTTGCGTCGGGGTGTTTGGACGGGGTATTGATTGGCGGTCGATGCGTCGTGATTGCTTGGTACGGATTGGCGTTTTCTCGGTGACTTAATAGATTTCATGATAACTTGGACTTCTTGATAACCTGGACCTTATGGTGACTTGATAGACCTTTAATAGACATCATACCGCTTATTTTCGTAAGAGGGCTGCAATGGCCAAACCACAAAGACAAGGAGAGAGAAGATGATCGGACGGGCATTGACGCAGGCGCTGACCCGGGGCTTGAGGCGGATATCGACAGGGAGGGGCGGCGCCGTGGCGTTGCTGCTCTGTGCGGGAGTGATGCCGTGTTCTGCGGCTGAATGGTTCGTGGATGCCGTCAACGGCGTGGATGCGGCCGGGCGCGGAACCCAGGCGGAGGCGGCCATGCGGACGATTCAGTTCGCCGTGGACGCGGCGGCGGCGGGCGACACGATCACGCTGCTGCCGGGCGACCATGCCGAGGGCGTTCGGGTGATGACCTCATCGAGCTATACGTCCCGAACGCGCGTCTGGATCGACAAACCGCTGACTCTCCGGTCCCAGCGGGGGCGCGCCACGCGCGACACGACGCGCATCCTCGGAGAATGGGACAAGACGGACTCGGCGGCCTATCCCCACGGCATGGGGCCGGGGGCCGTCCGCTGCGTGTGGGTGACGGGCAACGGCGCGGGGTCGCGCTTCGAGGGGCTGACCTTCGAGCAGGGGGCCGCGCCGTATTATTCGAATGCCGCAAGCGGACATTCCTGCGGCGGCGGCATCTACGTGGCGAACAACAAGGCGGCGACCGTCGTTGACTGCGCCTTCCGCGACTGCCAGGCGACGCGCGGCGGCGGCGTGTACAGCGACGAGGCGAATGGGGCCATCGTCGTGGCGCGCACGCTCTTCAAGCGCTGCCGGGCGACGAAGTACGGCCAGGCCGCGCGCGGCGCCTCGCTCTACAACTGCGTGCTCGACGACAACGACATGACGCGCCTCGCGGATGGGACGGTGAAGGGCGACGACATGGTATGGTCGGCAGGAGCCGCCGCCTACTGCTGGCGCATCGTCAACTGCACGGTCGTGAACAACGCGGTTCGCGCCATCGGCTGCGGCAAGGACGACTTCTCCGGTGGCGTCTACAACTGCCTCGCGCTCAACAACGGCGGCAACGCGGTGGAGGTTGCCAGCGCGCGAACCCACAACCTCGTCTCGGACCGCAGCAGCTACGTGGACAACAACTGCCAAGTCGTCAACATCTACGACTCCTCGGAAGTCTACGACACGCGGGACGAGGACTACCGTCTGGTGCGGGACGCCGTGGCGAAGACCGCGGGGGCGGTTGAGTGGCTGGCGCTGATTCCCGAGGAGTTCCGCGCGACGGACTACTACGGCAATCTGCGCGCGACGGACGGCGTGGTTGCCTGCGGCGCCGTGCAGGCGGCCTGCACGAACGTGACCTCGGGTCTGAGCATCCCCCGCCAGGCGAAGTTCGGCACGGCGGACGCACTGGGGACGATGTGCCTGGACGGCGAGCCCGTGACGTGCGCGTTCCGCATGATCGTGCAGCGGCCCGGGCCCTGCGTGGCGTTCAACGTGGCGTTCAAGCCGCCGGAGGGGCTGCACCTTCTCCACTATTCGGTGGGCAATACGCAGCAGTGGCCGAAGCGGGACGGGTCCGCCTGGCTGTCGCCGAACAAGGGGCATGTGCAGTCGATCGGCGTCGGCGTGACGACGAACGCCTTCTGGGTGGACGCCACGGCGGGCGACGACGCGGCGGGCGACGGAAGCGCGGCGCAGCCCTGGAGGACGCTTCAGAGGGCGGTTGACGAAGTTGCCGCAAGCAACGTCAACGCGGTGGTCTACACCCGGGCGGGCGACTATGCGGAGGGTGGGGCCGCACTGTTCGGCCACAACTCGCGCGTGGCCGTGCCGGGCGATTATGGGAAGTACCTGCGCGTGGTGGCGGTGGAGGGGCCGGAGGCGACCTTCATCTCCGGCGAGTCCGACCCGGACTCGAAGGAGTACGGCATCGGGCCAAACGCCCGCCGCTGCCTCGCCGTCGCCATGACGAGCGGCGCGGCGGCCTTCCAGGGGTTCACGCTGCGGGGCGGCCGGACGGGCGGAACGTCAGGCTCGACGAGCGCCGAGACCTTCGGCGCGGGCCTCGCGAACAATGCGGGGTCCTACAAGACGGGCGTGCTGCTGGACTGCGTGGTCACGAACTGCGCGGGGGGCCGTGGCGCGGCGGTCTATGGCGGGCTGGTCTATCGGAGCCGCCTCATCGACTGCCGCATCATCAACGCCGGCCTCGCGCGCAAAGCGAAGGTCTACTCCTCGGTCATCTCCGGGATCAATTCGGGCGGCACGCCGATTCTCAACGATGGAGGGTGCCTCTACAACTGCACGCTCGTGCGCAACAGCGTCAACGCCATCGCGAACGCCAAGGAGACGGGCGGCAAGGGGTATGCCTACAACAGCGTGCTGGCCGCGCGCACGGCGGCGAGCTACGAGACGATCAGCAACGTCCTTGAGGAGGACCAGGTGCTGTATACGCTCTACGACACGGCGGCGGGCGGGAACGTATTCCCGACCTGCATCGAGCAGAATCCCGTCTGCTTCCGGAACGCCGCGGCGGGCGACTGGTCGCTGCTGAAGGACAGCTCGGGTACGCGCCTGGCCTCGCCGGATTACTGGTCAACGCCCATGGACTTCAATGGGAATCCCTTCGTGGCCGACGTCGAGGGGCGGTACCCGGTGGGCGCCTTCGCCACGCAGGCGGCGGCGACGACGTACTATGCGGACGCCGCGAACGGCGACGACGCGCGCGACGGCCTCACCGAGGCGACGGCGGTGAAGACGCTGAAGGCCGCGCTGGAGAAGGCGGCGGGCGGCGACGTGGTGGTCGCCCTGCCGGGCGTGTACAACGAGGGGACGACGCTCCAGACGTTGGGGCAGAGCGGCGGGAAGACGACGCCGACCATCCCCGCGCGCGCGGTGGTGCCGTCCTACGTGACGCTGACCTCCCGCGACGGGGCGCAGGCGACGGTGATCGAGGGGGCGCTGGACAACGGGGACTGCGGGCCGAACGCGGTGCGGTGCGTCTTCCTCGCCCGGTGGGGGACGCTGAGGGGCTTCACGCTGCGCAACGGGGCGACCGACCAGGGCGGCGCGGGCGTGGCCGACACGGTCAACACGCACGGCGGCGGCGTTCTGGGTTTCGATGGGAGCGTAAACCAGCAGTTCGACGAGACGATCGAGAACTGCATCATCACGAACTGCCGGGCGGTGCGCGGCGGCGGCGGGTGCTACGGCACCTACCGGAACTGCCAGTTCCTGGGGAACACGCTGTGCGTGGACAAGCCCGGCGTGGCGGTGCGGCTCGCGCGCATGGAGGGGTGCTACCTCGCCGGGAACAGGGGAGGCCACTCGACGGTCTACCAGTGCGACGTGCGCAACTGCACGGTGATGGACGGCCAGGCGAGCGGAACGGGCCTCGTCCACATCGAAAGCGACTACCTGAAGAGCCGCGCGCTGGTCAACTCGGTGATTCTCGGCAAGAAGTACTCCGCCGCGGCCGTGACCAACTGCGTGTTCGTGAGCGGCAGCGCCAACACGTACGCGGGGGCGGAGCCCGTCGATTGCCGGACGGCTTCGGTGGATGAGCTCGCATTGGACGGCGACGGCCGCCCGGCGCGCGTGTCCGTTCTCGTGGATGCGGGCGCGGCGGACGTGACCTCCGGGGAGCTGCTGGCCGCGGGGGACATCGTGGGCAACCCCCGCGTCTCGAACGGGAGGCTCGACGTGGGCGCGTTCGAGTACGACTGGCGGGGGGACTACGCCGCCACGCTCGCGCCGCGGCACCTCGCCGTGGTGGAGGCCGATGCGGGGGTGACGCTGGCGGAGACGGGCGTCGCGCTGCCTGCCGGCGGCGCGCTGGTCGTCGAGTGGACGGTACCGAGCGCCGGGCAGCTCACGTTCAGCCTGGCGCTGACGGGGGCGGGCACGCTGACGGTGCGGATCGGCGAGGAGGAGCTGACGTTCACGGAGGCGGGGACCTTCCGCCTGCCGGGCGCGGAGGGCGTGAACCGCATCACCTTCGCCTATTCCGCCGAGGACGGTTCGACGGTGGTTCTCTCGGGTTTCCGGCAGGCGAACGGGACGATCCTCGTGATCCGCTGACGGGTCCGAATTATGGTAGAATATCCGACCTGAAAGGACAACGAGAAGTCATGAAGAAGATGTTGATTGGATGCGCTCTGGCCGGGGTGGTGGCGGGGTGCTGCGACTGCGCGAAGACGGTGGCGCGGCAGCCCGTGAAGGAAGTGAGGTTCGTGGAGCTCGACCCGGGGCACTTCCACGCGGCGCTGGTGCTGAACCGCTCCTACGAGGGCGTGTCGAAGGACGTGCGCGTGTTCGCGCCGAAGGGGCCCGACGTGGAGGCGCACCAGAAGCTCGTGACCGCGTTCAACACGCGCGAGAAGGACCCCACCGCCTGGAACGAGATCGTCTACACGGGCGACGACTACCTCGCGAAGGCGCTGGCCTCGGAGAAGGATGGCGCCGTCGTGGTGCTCGCGGGCAAGAACAACCGCAAGAGCGACTACTATCTTGAGTCCATCAGGGCCGGGTTCAACGTGCTCGCCGACAAGCCGATGGTCATCACGCCCGACGCCTACGCGAAGCTCTGCGAGGCGGCGAAGCTGGCGGACGAGAAGGGACTCTACTTCGCGGACATCATGACCGAGCGCAACGAGATCACCACGATCCTCCAGCGTGCGCTCGTCGCCGCGAAGGACCTCTACGGCGAGCAGGAGGCGGGCACGCCGGAGGACCCCGCGATCACGAAGATCTCCGTGCACCACTTCTGCAAGCTCGTGAACGGCAAGCCGCTCCAGAGGCCCGGCTGGTACTACGACACCGACCAGCAGGGCGAGGCGATCGTGGACGTGACGACGCACCTCGTCGATCTCGTGCAGTGGGAGGCCTTCCCGGGGCAGACGCTCAAGACGAGCGACGTGAAGATGCTCGCGGCGCGCACGTGGCCGACGCCGATCAGCGCGGCGGACTACAAGACCTCGACGGGCCTCGACCAGTGGCCGGAGTTCCTGAAGAAGTCCGTGGACGCGAACAACGTGCTGCAGTGCAAGGCGAACGGCGAGTTCACCTACCAGCTCAAGGGCGTGAACGCGAAGGTCTCGGTGGAGTGGCACTTCATGCCGCCGGCGGGCACGGGCGACACGCACTACTCGCTGATGCGCGGCACGAAGGCGGAGGTGATCATCCGCCAGGGCGCGGCCGAGGGCTACAAGCCGCGCGTCTACGTGAAGCCGCGCGCCGGGCAGGACAAGGCGGCGCTTGAGAAGGCGCTCGCGGCCGCGGTCGCCGAGTTCAACAAGACCTATCCCGGCGTCGCGTTCAAGGCCGAGGGCGAGGGCTGGACGATGGTGGTGCCGCAGAAGTACGAGATCGGGCACGAGGCCCACTTCAGCCAGGTGATGAACATGTACCTCGGCTGGATGAAGAAGGGCGAGCAGCCCGCCGACTACCTGCCGAACATGCTGGTGAAGTACTACACGCTGGCCGAGGCCTGGAAGGCGAGCCGCTGATGCGCGGAGACGGCCAACGGGACCTCGCGGCGAAGAGCCGCGAGGTTCGCGCCTGGATGGCGGACCCGCATCGGTTCTTCAAGGCGTTCAGCCGCACGGCCCGCCGGTTCCAGCACACCCATCCGTCGCCGCGCTACCGCGCGATGACGCTGGTGGGAGGGGCGGCGGAGTTCCTCTCCCGCCGCCCGCTGCGCGTGCACCTGCTGGGGCAGACGACGCCGGTCAGGTCTTGGCCGGAGGTGCTCGCCGCGGTGGTGCGGCGGATCGTCGTCGTCCAGCCGGACCTCGTGCGGGCGCTTGACGCGCAGGGGCTGATCCCGTGGTTCGTGAAGCGGAACGCGGCGGACGACGTCGTCACGGCGTTCTGCGCCGGCGCGGTGACGCTGAAGCTCGCCTCCCAGCAGGCCGCCTTCGAGGCGACGCAGTGGATCGCACTGATGGCCGACGTGAAGCTGAACGAGGTCGTCGTGCAGGTGGACCCGTTCACCGACGAGGAGTGGCGCGTGCGCGAGAGGCAACTGCAGACGAAGCGGGAGGAGCAGAGCCGCGTGCTCCGCGAAATCGACCTCGCCCGCCGCCGGTACGCCGAGACGCACGCCGACGAGACGGCCACCACGGCGGACATCCCGGAAGCCACCTGGTAGGACAGAGCCATGCTGCACGTCGTCGCCACGCCAATCGGGAATCTGGGGGACCTCTCCCCGCGCGGGCTTGAGGCATTCAGAACGGCCGCGCTGATCGCCTGCGAGGATACGCGCCGCACGTGGCAGCTGCTCACCCACTTCGGCATCCCGCGCCCCGAGATGGTGTCGTACCGCCAGGGGAACGAGGCGCGCGTCACGGAGCGGATCGTGGCCGCCGTGAAGGCGGGCGCGGAGGTGGCGCTCTGTTCGGACGGCGGCTACCCGGGCATCTCGGACCCTGGCTACCGACTGATCCGCACCTGCGCGCGGGAGGGGATTCCCTACGACGTCATCCCCGGGGCGAGCGCCGTCAACGTGGCGCTTCTGATGAGCGGCCTTTCGACGTCGTCCTTCACGTTCCGCGGGTTTCCGCCGCGCGGGCCGGGGGCGCTGCGGACGTGGTTCGCGGAGGAGAGGGACCGGGAGCATACGCTGATCTGCTACGAGTCGCCGTTCAGGATCGGCCCCACGCTTGAGGCGGCGTATGAGGTGTTGGGCGATCGCGAGGCGGCGGTGTGCATCGAGCTCACGAAGCTGCACGAGCGCGTGTCGCGGGGCTATCTCTCCGACCTCGTGAGAGAATACAAGGGGTTGAAGGTGAAGGGCGAGGTCGCCCTCGTCATCGCCGGGAACAACCCGAAGTTCGCGCGGCCGTCCGCCGCGCGCGTGGAACCTTTTCAATCATCGTCTGCCTTGGTGAAATCATGATGTTCATACGTCCCCCTCTTCTCCTGATGGCGGTGGCCGCGGTGGCCGCCGCCGCGTTCGGCGCCGAGGACCTCACGCGGATCACCCTGCCGGTGACCGCGGTTAAGGCGGTTGCCGACAAGCCCTCCCGCATCTATCCCGGCCGCGTGGTGCCCGTCGCGCAGGTGAACGTGATCCCGCAGGTCTCGGGCGAGATACTGGAGGTCGCCTTCGCCAACGGCTCGATGGTGAAGCCCGGCGAACTGCTCTACCGTCTGGACCCCGTGAAGTACGAGGCGGCGGTGAAGAACGCCGAGGCCAAGGTGGCGGAGTGCACGGCGACGCTGCAATACGCCGAGCTCAGCTACACGCGCCACCAGAAGCTGGTGGAGACGCGCGCCGTTTCGCAGGACGCCCTGGACAACGCCCTCTCGACGCGCGACAGCGCGCGGGCGGCCCTTGAGGCGGCGAAGGCGGACCTCACGAGCGCGCAGGACGATCTCACCCACTGCCGCATCACGGCGCCGATCGCCGGCAAGGTGGGCACCACCCGGTTCACGACGGGCAACTACCTTCAGAAGGGGCAGGGCACGCTCGTGACGCTGATCCAGTACGAGCCCATCCGCGTGCGCTTCTCGGTCTCCAACCGCGAGTTTCTGGAGATGTTCGGCGGCAGCACCCAGCGCCTCCGGTCGGAGGGCATCCTCTCCCTGCGTCTGGCGGACGGCAGCGAGCTGACCGAGGAGGGCGTGCTCGAATACAGCGAGAACGCCGCCGACGAGCAGACCGACACCATTCAGATCTACGCGCTCTACCCGAATTCGTCCAACTCCCTCCGCCCCGGCGGAACGGTCTCGGTGTCGCTGACCACGAAGAAGGGGGTGCCCCGCCCGGCGGTTCCGCCGACGGCCATTCTCCAGGACGTGCAGGGGCCCTACGTGTGGGTGGTCGGCGCGGACGGCGTCGCCGAGCGGCGCTACATCGCGCGCGGCGACATCCAGGGCGACTGGCAGTTCGTCGAGAAGGGGCTCAAGATCGGCGAGTGCATCGTCGCCGACGGGGGCCACAAGGTGCGCAAGGGCATGAGGGTCGTCGCGGCGCCGGAGAAGTAGATGAAGTCCATCTCGGAGATTTTCATCGACCACCCCCGCCTCGCGTGGGTCGTGGCCATCGTCATTTCGATCTGCGGCGCGATCGGCCTCAGCAAGATACCGGTGGCGGAATACCCGAACATCACGCCGGTGACGATCACGGTCTCGACGACCTATACGGGCGCGAGCGCCGAGGTGGTGAACGAGTCGGTGGGGACGGTGATCGAGGACCAGGTGAACGCGGTGGACGACATCTGGTACTTCAAGTCGAACGCGAACGCGAAGGGGAGCTACAACTGCTACTGCGTGTTCCGCCCGGGAACCCCCTCGAACATCGCCCTCGTCAACGTGCAGAACGCGGTGAAGCGGGCCGAGCCCAAGCTGCCGTCGGAGGTGACCAAGAGCGGCATCGTCGTGCGGAAGAGCCCCGAGGACCGCATGGTGATGTACATGTTCATGACGGACGGCCGCTCGATGGACCTGATGGACCTCTCGAACTTCGTCGAGAAGCAGGTCGCGGACGCCATCGCGCGCATGGACGGCGTGGCGCTCGTCTCCTCCGGCGGGCGCACCTACGCCATGCGCATCTGGCTCGATCCCGTGAAGCTGGCGGGGTTGAACGTCTCCATCGACGAGATCAAGAACGCGATCGAGGACCAGAACATCCAGGCCGCCGCCGGAACGGTCGGCGGCGAGTACGCCAACAAGTACCTCTCCTTCAAGCTCAACGTCAAGGGGCGCCTGAAGGAGAAGAGCGAGTTCGAGAACATCGTCATCCGCACGAACCCGGAGACGGGCGCGCAGGTGCTCGTGAAGGACGTCGCGCGCGTGGAGCTCGGCTGCCGCGGCTACACGGTGCGCTCGCGCTTCAACGAGAACCCCGCGGTCTGGCTGGAGGTCTACAAGGCGCCCGAGGCGAACGCGGTCGCGACGGCCGCGCGCGTGAAGAGCGAGGTGGACAAGTGGATCAAGCGGATGCCACCGGGGGTGGTGGGCGTGCTGGCGGACGACTCGACGGCCTTCACGAAGGTGTTCCTGAAGGAGACGTTCCGCACGCTCGTCATCGCGCTCGTCCTCGTGGTGCTCATCACCTACCTCTTCCTCCAGGACATCCGCGCGACGCTCATTCCGTCCCTCGCGATCCCCATCTCGCTGCTCGGCACGTTTGCGGTGCTCCATCCCCTTGGGTTCACGCTGAACGTGCTGACGATGTTCGGGCTGATCCTCGTGATCGGCTCTCTGGTGGACGACGCGATCGTCGTCGTCGAGAACACCCAGTCGCTCATGCAGCGCGAGGGGCTCTCCGCGCGCGAGGCCGCCTCCAAGTCGATGACGCAGATCACGGGGGCGATCATCGCGACGACGCTTGTGACGGTGGCGTGCTATCTGCCGCTTGCGTTCTACTCGGGCATGGTGGGCATGATGTACGTGCAGTTCGCGGTGACGATGTGCGTGGCGCTGCTGCTCTCCACGACGGTGGCGCTCGTCCTCTCGCCGGTTCTCTGCGCCTATCTGCTGCGGCCGCCGAGCGAGAAGCCGTGCGTGGTTTTCGCGCCGTTCAACGTGCTGCTGGAGGCGTCGCGGAAGGTCTATCTCTTCTTCGTGCGGATCTTCGTGCGCTGGGGGTGGCTCGCGCTGCTGCTCTTCGGCGCGACGGCGGCGGCGCTCTGGTGGATGACGGGGCGGGTGCCCACCGCGTTCCTGCCGCGCGAGGACCGCGGGTACATCAACGTCTTCTGCCGTCTGCCGGAGGGACAGACGCTCGACCGCACGATCACGGTCATCGACGAGCTCCACGAGCGCGTGAAGGGCATCCCCGGCGTGCAGTCCTTCTCCTCCACCTGCGGGCGGAACGGCCTCTGGGGAAACGGCGAGAACATCGCCGGCTGCCTGGTGCGCCTCGACCACTGGGACGACCGCAAGACGCCTGAGACGCAGATCGACGTGGTGATGGACAAGCTCAAGGAGCTCACAAGCGACCTCTACGCGGGCGAGTTCCGCTTCACCCAGCCGGCGGCCATCAAGGGGCTGGGCGGTTCGAGCGGCGTGGGCTTCAACCTCTGCGCGGTCTCCGGGCAGTCGCCGCAGGAGCTTCTCGAAGCCGCGGACGGGCTCGTCTCATACCTCGCCTCCAACCGCCTCGTCAAGGCCGCCGTCCACGGTTTCACGGCCTCCACGCCGCAGCTGGAGCTCAAGTTGGACCGCGCGAAGGCCGAGACGCTCGGGCTTACGCCGAAGGTTATCTTCCAGACGCTGCAGAACAAGCTGGCGAGCTACTACGTGAACGACTTCAACATCAAGGGCGGCGTCTACGAGGTGAAGCTCCAGAACGACCCGGACTACCGCAGCACCATCTCCGACGTGCTCGACATCCGCATCCCCACCGATTCGGGCGACGCCGTGCCGCTCTCCTCCGTCGCCTCCGTCGAATACAGCGCGGGACCGCGCGAGACGATGAGCTACAACAAGATGCTCGCGGCCTGGTGCGACGTGACGCCGGCGGACGGCGTCGCCAGCTCCGTCGTGATGGACCTGATCCAGAACGCGCCGCTGCCGAAGGACTTCGTCATCGAGTGGGGCCCCGTGGCGCTGCAGGAGAAGGAGAACGAGGGCCAGCTGCTGTGGCTGATGGGGCTTTCGATCCTCTTCGCCTACCTCTTCCTCGTGGCGCAGTACGAGAGCTGGTCGATCCCGGTGAGCGTGATGCTCTCGATCCTCTTCGCCCTCGCGGGGGCCTTCCTGGGACTCTGGGTGACCAAGACGGACCTTTCGATCTACGCGCAGCTGGGGTGCGTGATGCTGATCGGCCTCGCCGCGAAGAACGCGATTCTGATGGTGGAGTTCTCGAAGACCGCCCGGGAAGGCGGGCTCTCCATCCGCGAGAGCGCCGAGAGCGGCGCGAGCCTCCGCTTCCGCGCCGTGATGATGACGGCCTGGAGCTTCATCTTCGGTGTGCTGCCGCTCGTCTTCGCCAAGGGCGCGGGCGCGGGGGCCATGAAGGCCATCGGCATCTGCACCTGCTTCGGAATGCTGGCGGCGACCTTCGTGGGCATCATCTTCGTGCCGGCGCTCTACAGCGTCTTCCAGCGTCTGCGCGAATGGGTCAAGGGAGCGCCGGACAAGAAGGAGTGACGAGATGATGGACTACGGGCGCCGTGATTTTCTGACGATGGGCGCGGCCGCGCTTCTGGCCGCCGAGCTGCCGCGCGCGGTGCACGCGGCGCGTGGGCCCATCCCGCCGCTGAAGCTGGAGCGCCACGAGGTCTCCGTGGGGGCGGCGAAGCCGTTCGGCGCGGTTCAGGTCTCCGATACGCACATCGTCCGCGTCGATGCGCGGGACGACGAGCGGAAGATGAAGCTCGCCGCCAAACGCTCCTTCACGCCCTTCGCCGAGCACTACCTCGACGAGGCGATTGCCCTCGCGAAGGGGCGCGGCGACCTGCTGCTCCACACGGGCGACCTGATCGACTTCGTGAGCGCGGCCAACCTCGATCTGGCCGAGGCCCACTTCGCCGGGAACGACTGGTTCGTGAGCGCCGGCAACCACGAGTTCAGCCAGTACGTGGGCGAGGCGCGGGAGGACGAGGCCTACAAGCGCGCGAGCTTTGCGCGCGTCCAGGCCGCCTACCCGAACGACCTCGCCTTCTGCGCGCGCGTCGTGAACGGCGTGAACTTCGTCTCGCTGGACGACGTCTACTACAACGTGACCGAGCGGCAGCACGAGCTGTTCATGAAGGAGGTCGAGAAGGGGCTGCCCATCGTGATGCTGTGCCACATCCCGCTCTACGGCCCGAAGCTCTACGACTTCGTGATGTCCCACACGAACAACGCCTGCGCGTATGTGACGGGGGCGCCGCTGGAGCTCACCTCGACCTATCAGGGGAAGCGGAATCCGCCGCCGGGGGAGGAGTGGCGCGCGCGCGCCGTGCAGCAGCGCACGGACAAGCCGACCGCGGACTTCATCGCGTGGCTCAGGGAGCAGAAGCTGCTAAAGGCGATTCTGTGCGGCCACCTGCACCACGTCTTCCAGGAGCGCTTCTCGCCGACCGCGGTCCAGTATGTGTGCGGCGCCACCTACAAGGGCATGGCGCAGGAATTCCGCTTCGTCTAGCCGTTCCCCCGGAACTCGCCCATCGTCGCCTCGCCGGCGGCGGAGATGCCGGATGGCCGCAGGACGGCGGCGACCGTGAGCCAGAGAATCCTGATGTCGAGCGCCAGCGACCGGTGGTCCACATACCACACGTCGTGGCGGAACTTCTCGTCCCATGAAAGCAGGTTGCGTCCGTTGACCTGCGCCCATCCCGTGATGCCGGGGCGCACCTCGTGCCGGCGGGCCTGTTCGGGCGAGTAGCGCGGCAGGTAGCGGGTGGGGAGGGGACGTGGCCCCACAAGCGACATCGTGCCGCGCAGTACGAGCAGCAGCTCGGGCAGTTCGTCGAGCGACGTGGCGCGGAGGATGCGCCCGAACCGCGTGAGGCGCGCCGCGTCGTCGCCCGCCCCCTCGCGCATGGAACGGAACTTGACCATCTGGAACGGGTGCCCGCCAAGCCCGGCGCGCTCCTGCCGGAAGAGGACGGGCGAGCCCATTTCAATGCGCACGAGCGCCGCGACCACGAGCATCAGCGGAATCCAGATCGGCGCCGCGAGCAGCACGAGCAGAATGTCGAGCAGGCGCTTCATTTCACGTTGACGAGGGCCCGCGCGATGGCGTCGAGCTGCCGCCGGGTGAGGCCGGCGCCGGAGGGCAGGCAGAGCCCGCGGCGGAAGAGGTCCTCGGCCACGGCCCCGCCGTAGACGCGGCAGGCGCGGAAGATGGGCTGAAGGTGCAGGGGCTTCCAGACGGGACGGCTCTCGATGTTCGCCGCCGCGAGGCGGGCGGCGGCGTCGTCGCGCGCGGCCTCGGTCGGGAAGAGGAAGACGCTGAGCCAGCGCGTGGAGTCCGTGAAGGCGCCACGGGGGAAAGGCGTGGCGGCGCACGGGCCGCCGAGGCGCGCGCGGTAGAACTCGAAGATGCGGCGCTTGCGGCGGATGATCTCGGGCAGGCGGTCCAACTGGGCGCAGCCGACGGCGGCGAGCAGATTGCTCATGCGGTAGTTGTAGCCGACCTCGCGGTGTTCGTACCAGACGGTGTTCTCGCGCGCCTGCTGGGCGCGCCAGCGCGCGCGGGCGACGAGCGCGGGGTCGCGCGAGAGCACTGCGCCGCCGCCCGAGGTGGTGATGAGCTTGTTGCCGTTGAAGGAGTAGACGGCGGCGGCGCCGGCGGCGCCGGCGGGGCGCCCCCGGCAGGTCGCGCCCACGGCCTCGGCGGCGTCGATGACCAGCGTGGCGCCGTACTGCGCGCAGAGCGCTTCGAGGGCGTCGTAGTCGCAGCACTGCCCGTAGATGTCGGCGGCGAGCACGAGGGCCTTCCCGGACGCGCGGAGGGCCTCTTCGAGCAGCGGCAGGGAGATGGTGCCCGTCGCGGGGTCCGAGTCGATGAAGACGGGCCGGGCGCCGCGGTGGACGGCGGGGCCGACGGTGGCGATGAAGGTGAGCGTGGAGGCGATGACCGTGGTCTCGGGGCCGACGCCGAGCTCGGCCATCAGAAGGTCGAGGGCGGCCGTCCCCGAGGCAACGGCGGCGGCGTGCTGGCCGGCGAGCCGCCCGAGCCGCGCGTCGAAGGCATCGACCATGGGCCCGCAGGGCGCGACGTAGCCGGAATCGAACGCGGCCGCGACGGCCGCGCGTTCGGCCGCGCCCACCCAGGGCGGCGAAAGAAATATCCTCTTCTGCATACGGAAAGTCTACCATTTCCGCGCGGCGGTTCCAATGTGCGAGTTCGCTTTTCCTCCCCGATCCGGCGGCGATTGGTATATAATGAGCCGTATGAGAAACATCGGATTGTTCGCCGTCGCCGTCAGTTCGCTCTGTGCCGCCGCCGCGTGTGCCGGGCTTGTCGTCTATCCCGAGTATCCCGCCGCGATCGAGCGGGACGCGGAGTACGCCGTGCGCGTCGTGCAGGGGAGGGCGGAGCGGCCCCTCGTGGTCTACAACCACTGCGAGAAGTCGATCCTCAACGGGCGGACGCGCGGCGGCGACGTGAACCGCCGCTTCTGCGAGTTTGCCTTCGATGGCGAGCCCGTGCGCGTGGACATCCAGGTGAGCCGCGACGTGTCGTCCTACAAGGTCTTCCCGGCCCGGCGCCGGCTCAGAAGCAGCTTCCGCGACGGCGTGATCTCCGTGTGGCTGGAGCGCCCGGTCTACTTCGGCATCCAGCTCAACGACTACGACAAGACGATCCTCTCGGTGTTCGCCGACGCGCCGGAGGCGGCGGACGCGGTGCCGCGCCGGGGCGCGCCCGGCGTGATGTACGTCGAGGGGTGGGTGGACGCGCCCGGGGCTGACGGCCTGATCGAGACCGCCGCCGACCTGAAGGAAATCTACCTCGCCCCGGGCGCCGTGCTCAACGCCCGCCTCCGCATCACGGCGAAGGGGCTGAAGATGCACGGGCGCGGCATGGTGCTCGACCCGATGAGCGACATCTTCCGCTACGACCAGACGAAGAACACGGCCCGGGGCGTCGTCCAGGTGAACGCGCCCGAGGTGACGCTGGAGGGCTTCAAGGTGATCGACGCCCGCACGTTCAACTTCACGTGCTGGCGGCCGAACGCGACCTTCCGCAACCTGAAGGCCCTCGCCTCGATGATGTGCTCGGACGGCTTCACCAACGGCGGCCCCGGCTTCCGCGCCGAGAACTGCTGGCTCTACGTGGGCGACAACGCGCTCGTGGTGAGCGGCGTGAAGGACGCCGTCTATTCGGACATCGCGCTGGGCACCTCCTGCGCGGCGATCTTCCCCCAGGGCAGCAACGCGGGCGTGGTGATGCGGAACATCGACGTCTTCCGCGCGGACGACGGCCTCATCAACAACTTCCACAACGAGGCCCTCCGCCGCAACAACAAGTGGAGCGAGATGAACGCCGGCCGGGCGCGCAGGGAGAAGGACCCGCAGGACCTCCGCCACCTCGCGCACGAGTTCCACTTCAGGAACCTCTCGGCCATCGACTGCACGCTCTTCCCGCACTTCTTCAACGGGCGCAACATGGGCACGCTGCCCAAGACCTTCGCCTTCGACGGCTGTTCCATCCCCGGCTCGACCGGGCGGAGCGACTGGCATTCGATCGGGAAGACGGACGGCATCGCGATCGACACGCGCAACGACCCGAAGAAGTGGCTCATCACCGACAACTACACGCTCGCCTTCACCAACCTCTGGATCGGCGGCGTGCGCGCGGAGTTCCCCGACGCGGCCTTCAACAACCGCGCGATCGTGAAGACCTCCTACGCGGTGACGGAC
>JBJEWG010000240.1:0-1632 GCA_051884935.1 Kiritimatiellia bacterium
ATTCCCACGCCGCCGGGGTAGACGCCGTCCGTCGCCGTGAGCGCGCCCGTCTTCACCTTGCCCCCGCCGAGAAGCGCCGTCACCGTCTGCGCGTTGCCGCCGAGACCGATCTCCGCCCCCGCCGCCACGCGCAGGAACTGGTCCGCCGGGAACGACGCGCCGTCCGCCAGCGCGAGCGTGCCCGCCTTCGCCTCGGTGCCGCAGGCGTAGACGTTCGCGCCCACCAGCGTCAGCGTACCAGACCCGCTCTTCGCGAACGCGGGCGCCGTATTGAGCGATGCGCCCGTCACAACAACCGGCGTCTGGTTCGTGAGCGCCGTGAACGCGCCGGCCATCGTCAGGTTCCTGTCCTGCACATCCACCTCGCCGCCGTTCACGCCGATCTGGCGGACGGACATGCCGCCGAAGACCGTCGTGGAGGACGGGTTCGTGAACGTCACCCTGCCGCCGTCGAAGACAACCTGGCAGTCGCGCCCGTCCGCGCCGGTCACCTGCCGCGCGCGCGCCTCGCCGCCGACGAAGCGGATCACGCCGCGCTCCTCCCATCCCGGCGTCAGGTTCGTCCCGCTCACGGTCCCGTTCCACTTCGGCAGCAACCTGATGCCGTCCGCCCTGGAGGCGTCCAGCAGCCCGCCGGAGACCTCGATCAGGCCGTTACCGCTGTTGCCCGCGGTGATGGACTTCCCATCCGCCATCTCGATGACGCCGCCGGAAAGGTAGAGCCGGCTCTCCGATCCCCTGTATTCGCCCACGTGGAAGTCGCCCGTCGGCTGAACCGTGCCGCCCGTCACGAAAATGCGGCTCGCGGCGTTGTTCGTGCAGGCAAGTTCGTTTCCGCCGCCGCCGGAGACGCCCCCCGTCGTGATGCGCGTCCCCTCGCCCGAGATTTCGAGATCGCCGTTCATGGCGTAGAGCCCCGGCACCGTCAGCTGGGCGCCCCCCGTGATCCGCAGAAGGCTCTTCCCGCAGAAGTTCGTCCCGGACCGGTCGAACCCGGCGATGAGCGAACTATTGAACGTCGCCGCCACGCCGTCCAGCGTGAGACGCCCCGTGTTGCGGGTGTAGCTCCAGCCCGAGGACGTGTTTTCAAACGTACCGCCCGCGACGGTCATCGAACTGCCCTCCACGAGGAAGTCCCCGGCCGCCATTTTGCAAACCGAGTTGGAGAGCGTCAGGGCGCCGCCGCCCGAGACCATGATTCTGTTAAGCGTCAGCCGGCTGCCCTCCTCGAAGATCGTCACGGCGTCCGCCGACGTGCTGTGGATCCAATCCAGCGTCGTCTCGCTGTTCGGAGGGTAGACGACCGTGCCGCCCTGGCTGTAGAGCACCTGATACGTTGACTTCGCCGGCATGTGGAGCGTGCCCCTGCCCTTCTTCGCGAGTGAGCCGCGGGCCGTGGACGGCGCGCCGTCCACGGTGTAGTTGACGCCGCCCTCCAGCCAGGCGTCGCCGGCCTCGACACGGACGTCGAACGCGACGATGCCCTCTCCATTGAGCTCGATGGGGTTCTGGAAATGGAGGTCGTTCGCGAGCGTCGCCGCGTTCAGGCAGAGCAGGCGCGGCAGGTCGGCGTTGAGCCTCAGCGCGCGCGTGGCGTCGTCGTAGAGGCGCACGGTCGTGGGCTGCACGGCC
>JBJEWG010000241.1:0-8120 GCA_051884935.1 Kiritimatiellia bacterium
AGTGCAGTTGGCGGGGGCCCCTCCGGGCGGCCGCGCTTGGGGCGACGCTGGTCTTAGTTGCTTTAACCATGGTCGCCTCCCAAAAGAGGGCGGAAGCCCGAAATCACGGAATGCCGCAAGTGACGAATGAAAGCATTGTTCGGCTTTCTCGTATCACCGTTGACCCGACTTACGTGACGGAATATCTCGCGTTGGTGACGGAGTGTGGGAGACGCTCAATGGCTGAGGAGCCGGGGGTGTTGCTGATGTATTCAATGCAGGATAAGTCGCACCCTGAGCAGATTAGCATTTTGGAAATCTACTCTGATCGTGCCGCCTACGAACGCCACCTCAAAACCACACACTTCCAGAAGTATAAGCAACGGACATTGCCAATGGTTCGGAAACTGGAATTGCTGGATCAGATTCCTCTTGTTCCCGAGATGAAGATGAAATAACGGCGCCTCGGGGGAAGTCGCTGGACGGAATCGGGAAAACTCGGTATACTATCCAAACTTTTTCCGTGAGTGGACGAGACTAAGAGGAGAGGACAGACGGTGAGTGGCGTGTTGGATCAATTGGCCGGGACTCTAAAAGGGTTCAAGGGTTATTTTCTGTCGTCCATTGGAAAGAAGCAGGCACTTGGCGCAGTCGGCGTCGTTCTCGTACTCTTCCTTGCGGGGCATATGCTCGGTAACCTTCAGCTTCTGAATCCGGACCTCGCCGTGCAGCAGGCCTCTTATAATGCCTATTGTAAGTTGTTGACGGGCATGAAGCCGATGATTTGGTTCGTTGAGGCAGGACTTGTCGCTATTTTGCTGATTCATGCGACGCTGGCGCTTGCATTGAAGTTCGGGAATCGGTCATCACGGGGAGTGAAGCGGTATGCAGTGGTGCGGCACGCAGGAGACGCAACCTGTGCGGCCTATACGATGTTCGCGTCTGGCGTTGTGGTGCTCGTCTTCCTTGTCCAGCATCTCATGCTCTTCAAGTTTGGTGACTGGTATCTATACCAAAACGCTTCAGGCGAAATCATTCGCGACATGTGGCTGACAACGGTTCAGACGTTCGCGAATCCCGTCTGGACGGCCGCCTATGCGGTGGCGTTGCTGGTGGCGGGGGCGCATCTTGTCCATGCGATTCCGTCGCTGTTCCGCACGTTCGGGCTCGTTCATGCGCGTTGGACGGTGCTGTTCAATTTGTTTGGCGTTCTGGCTGCGGTGGCGATCATTGGTGGTTTCGTTGTGACGGCGGTCGGTTCGTGCGTGCTGATGAACCGTCCCGAGGGGAAGGCCCTGATTCAGAAGTCTCTTGACGCGCAGGCGCAGTTGGCGACCCGGCAGATGGAAGGAGTGCGGAAATGACGCTTGACTCGAAGATTCCGGGTGGGCCCATCGAGGAGAAGTGGACGCGTTATCGCCGCGACGTCAAGCTTGTAAATCCCGCGAATCGCCGCAAGTTCACCGTGCTCGTCGTGGGTACGGGACTGGCCGGTGCCTCTGCGGCATCATCCCTTGCCGAACTGGGCTACAACGTGAAGGTGTTCTGTATCCAGGATTCGCCGCGCCGTGCGCACTCCATCGCGGCGCAGGGTGGCATCAACGCGGCGAAGAACTACCAGAACGACGGCGACTCGGTGTGGCGCCTCTTCAAGGACACGATTAAGGGCGGCGATTTCCGCGCCCGCGAGGCGAACGTCTACCGTCTGGCCGAGGTGTCCAACGCGATCATCGACCACTGCGTGGCGCAGGGCGTGCCGTTCGGGCGCGAATATGGCGGCCAGCTGGACAATCGTTCCTTCGGCGGCGCGCAGGTCTCGCGCACATTCTACGCGCGCGGGCAGACGGGGCAGCAGCTTCTGCTGGGGGCCTATCAGGCGATGTCCCGCCAGGTGGCGCGCGGCCGCGTGCAGGTGTTCGCGCGCCGGGAGATGATGGATCTCGTGCTGGTGGATGGCCGCGCGCGCGGAATCGTCGTGCGCAATCTCGTGACGGGCGCCCTTGAGCGGTATGTCGGCGATGCCGTATGCCTGGCCTCGGGTGGCTACGGCAACGTCTACTACCTTTCCACGAACGCCCGCGGATCGAACGTCTCGGCGGCATTCCGCGCCTACAAGCGAGGCGCGCTCTTCGCGAATCCCTGCTTCACGCAGATACATCCCACGTGCATTCCGCGCCATGGCGACTTGCAGTCGAAGCTCACATTGATGAGCGAGTCGCTTCGCAACGACGGACGCATCTGGGTGCCGCGCCGGAAGGGCGACACGCGCGCCCCGGCGGACATCCCCGAGAGCGAGCGCTACTACTACCTTGAGGAGAAGTATCCGAGCTTCGGCAACCTCGTTCCGCGCGACGTCGCGAGCCGCAACGCGAAGCAGATCTGCGATCGGGGCATGGGCGTGGGTGATACGGGCCTCGCGGTCTATCTCGACTTCGCGGACGCGGTCGGTCGCCTCGGCGTGGCGGGCGTAAGCGCCAAGTACGGCAACCTCTTCCAGATGTACGAGAAGATCACCGGCGAGAATCCCTATAAGACGCCGATGCGCATCTTCCCCGCCATCCACTACACGATGGGCGGGCTCTGGGTCGATTACGAGCTCATGAGCACGATTCCCGGCTGCTTCGTGTTGGGCGAGGCGAACTTCTCCGACCACGGTGCGAACCGGCTGGGGGCCTCGGCGCTCATGCAGGGGCTCTCGGACGGCTATTTCGTGATCCCCTACACGCTTGGCGGCTACTTCGCCTCCACACCGCTCGGGAAGGTGACGGGCGACGAACCCGCCTTCGCCGAGAGTGAGAGGCTCTGCGATGAGAAGATTAAGCGCCTGATCTCCGTGAAGGGGCGCCGCACGGCGGGCGACTTCCACCGTGAGCTCGGCAACCTTCTCTGGGAACACGTCGGCATGGCCCGCAATAAGGCTGGCCTCGAACGAGCGCTCGCAAAAATTCCCGAAATCCGCGAGGAGTTCTGGAAGAACGTGACCGTGGCGGGACAGGCGGCCGACTTCAATCAGTGCCTTGAACAGGCTGGGCGCGTGGCGGACTACTTTGAGTTCGCGGAACTGCTCACGCGCGACGCGCTTCACCGCGAGGAATCCTGTGGCGGACACTTCCGTGAGGAGAGCCAGACGCCCGAAGGCGAGGCCCAGCGCGACGACGACCGCTTCTGCTATGTGGGCGCCTGGGAATACAAGGGCGACAACGCGGCGCCGGAACTCTCGAAGGAGCCGTTGTCCTTTGAAAACGTCGCGCTCGCGACCCGCAGCTACAAGTGAGGAACGCCATGAAGTTTACCGTGAAGATGTGGCGTCAGAGGGACGCTCGGTCGCAGGGGCATTTCGAGAGTGTGGAGGTGAAGGACATTTCGCCGGATATGTCGTTCCTTGATATGCTCGATGTCGTCAACGAGGAGCGCATCAAGGCGGGCGAGGAGCCGTTCGCGTTCGACAACGACTGTCGCGAGGGCATTTGCGGGACCTGTTCGCTCGTGGTGAACGGTCAGCCGCACGGCGCCAACCACGGCTGCACGACATGCCAGCTCCATATGCGCATGTTCACCGACGGCGAGACGATCACTGTGGAGCCGTTCCGTTCGGCGGCGTTCCCGATCGTCAAGGATTGCGTTATCGACCGCTCGGCGTTCGACCGCATCATCCAGGCCGGTGGCTATGTGAGCGTGAACACGGGGTCTGCGCCCGAGGCGGCTTCGACGCCCGTCCCGAAGGCGGACGCGGATCGTGCATTCTCTGCGGCGGCGTGCATCGGGTGTGGCGCCTGCGTGGCGGCGTGCCCCAATGCGTCCGCGATGCTTTTTACGTCCGCGAAGATTGCTCACCTTGGTTCCCTCCCGCAGGGCAAGGTCGAGGCGGATGCGCGCGTGCTCGCGCTTGTGCGTCAGATGGACAAGGAGGGCTTCGGGGCCTGCACGAACGTCGGTGAATGCGCGGCGGTCTGCCCGAAGGAAATCGGCCTCGACAATATCGCCCGCATGAACCGCCAGTATCTCAAGGCCAGTCTGCTGGGGTAAGGCGCTTGCGCCCATCCATCCACCGTCAGGTAATGGTTTCAATCATCAATCAACACCCCTCAATCACCAACTCATATGGAAATATCCCAGTTCTGCGAATTCTTCATGCTCTTCGCGTTCGGTTTCTCATGGCCGTTTGCGATTGCGCGCACCTATAAGGCCGGGCACAGCGGCAAAGGTGTGGCAGGTAAAAGCCCGATGTTCATGGGCATCGTCCTGCTCGGTTACGTGGGAGGCATCCTCGCCCGTTTGTTGGACGCCAACGCTAGCAACGACTGGCTGGTCATCGTCTATGTCATTGACATGGCCCTTGTCTCCACCGACCTTGCCCTCTACCTTCACTATTCGCGGAAGATTGGTTGCGGCGTCTAGAATACTACGCAGATGGCGCTTTGTGTCCGCGCCGTGGTGTACCGTCGATGTGTTATACTGCCCGTATGAATAGCAAGCGGTTGAAGTGGCGTGCGGTGGTGGCTGGTGCCATTGCCGCCTGTTCGGGCCTTCTTTCCGCGGCGACCACGGTCTTCGCTGATTTTGAAGGTGACGCCTATCCTGCCGGATGGACAACGACGGGAACGGCCTTTGGCACGGGCCCCGCGATGGGGACGTTGCCGGGCCAGATGAAGGTCACGCGCTTTTGGGGGCGTGGGCTGGTCAATAGTTACTTGGGAGGGGATTGCGCGACGGGCACGTTGACGTCGCCGGAATTCAAGATCGAGCGGGCGTTCATCAGCTTCCTTGTGGGCGGTGGTGCCAGCGCCGGAAAACTCGGCATCGACCTGATCGTCGATGGTGAGGTTGTGCGGTCCGCGACGGGACGCAATCCGCCGAATTCCGGTGCGGGCGTAGGCGAGGCGCTCGCGCCGGTTCACTGGAACGTCTCGGATCTTCTCGGACGCACGGCGCGCTTCCGCATCTACGACCAGCTCTCCTGCGGGTGGGGTCACATTAATGTGGACCATATCTGTTTCGCGGATGAGCCAGTTGTCTTCTTGCGGCAGGCCACTCGTTCACTGGACGTCACTGAGGACTGGATTCTCTTCCCCGTGAGGAATGGTTACGCCAAGACGAAGCTTACCGTTCGGGACGGCGACACGGACCTGCCCGCCAAGGACATTCAGCTCTGCCCCGCGGCGGAGGCGGATTGGTGGGCACTCTGGAACGTACGGCACCTCCGGGGGCGGAGGCTCGTCTTTTCCATTGAGGTTGAGGCGTGTTCGCCTGAACGGGAAACAGTGCTCGGGGCGATTCGCCTTGCGGACTCGCCGCCGCCCGCGCCGTCTCTCGCCGCCGACCCGCACCGTCCACAATTCCACTATTCACAGCGTCTGGGCTGGGGTAACGACTCGAATGGTCTTGTCTATCGGGACGGCGAATGGCACTTCTTCCACCAGCACAATCCCTATGGAATCGACTGGGGCAATATGCACTGGAACCATGCCGTTTCGAGGGATTTGGTTCACTGGACGGAACTCGGCACGGCGTTGGAGCCTGATTCGCTCGGCACGATGTTCAGCGGCTGTGGCGTTGTCGATCACGCCAACACCGCCGGGTTCGGGACGAACGCCCTCGTCTTCGCCTACACGGCCGCCGGCAAGCCGTTCACGCAATGTCTCGCGTATTCGCGGGATGGACGTACGCTGGAGAAGTTCGCGGGGAATCCCGTTCTGTGGAACATCTCCCCGGGTGACCGAGACCCGAAAATTTTCTGGCACGCGCCATCGAAGGCGTGGGTGCTGATTCTCTACGGTACGGAGGCCAATCACCACGTGTTCCGCATCTTCCGCTCACAGAACCTCAAGGACTGGACGCACGCTTCGACGCTTGTCGGCGATGTGTGCGGAAAGGGGAACTGGCGGTACGAATGCCCCGGTCTCGAAGAGCTTCGGATCGAGGGCGAGACGGGGACCGCCTGGGTTGTCTGGGGCGCAGGGCCATGGTATGACGTGGGGACATTCGACGGTTTCGAGTTTAAGCCTCTTGTGTTGCGAAACAGCTCCGTGCAGGATGGTTCCAATGTCTACTACGCCGCGCAGACCTTTTCCAGTGCGCCGGATGGACGGAGCGTGTGGATTGCCTGGTTCCAGCAGCCAGTGGATGTGGCGAACACCTACAGCCAGACGTACAGCATCCCGTTTGATCTTTCGCTTCGCCGGACGAAGGATGGACTTCTCCGTCTGGTTCGCAGACCCGTGCGGGAGCTTGAGGCGCTGCGAAAGGGACCTGCGGTGCCGCTGGAGAAATTCGAGGGTGAACTCGTCGAGGCGCATCTTGCCTGCACACTGCCGAAGGACGGCACGGCGACCTTCGACCTGCGCGGCGTGAAGCTGGTCTACTACGCGGGGGTGTCTATGTTGGAAATCAACGGGAAACGGGTTTTCTGGCCGATCACCGAGGGGTGTCTCGCGCTACGGGTATTCCTCGACCGAACGAGTATTGAGGTCCTCTCGCAGGACGGGTTGAACGTGCAGCCGATGGCGGTTTGTCCGGACACAACGCTACGGCATCTCTCCGCAGACTTCTCCAAGGGCGTGATTCCCGGCGAGTGCGTTGCCTACGAGTTGAAGTCTATCCACAAATAGATTCTGAGAGTGGAAGCACGAGGGCGATGAGATGAAGGTGGCGGTTGGGCTTTCCGGCGGTGTCGATTCGAGCGTGGCGGCTCTGCTTCTCAAGGAGCAGGGGCACGAGATCGTGGGCATCACGATGAAGCTCTGGAGCGGTGCCTTTCGAGGCGGCACGCGGGAGGCGTGCTACGGCCCGGGCGAGGCGGACGACATCGACCGCGCCCGTGATCTGGCGAAGGAGCTGGGCATCGGCTACCACGTCTTTGACTGTTCCAAGGCCTACGAGCAGGCGATTGTGGGTTATTTCCGCGAGACGTCGCTGAGGGGCCTCACGCCGAATCCATGCGTGATGTGCAACGCGGCGATGAAGTTCGGCCTACTGCCGCAGATGTCCCGCGAGGCGGGGATTGTCTTCGACCGTTTTGCGACGGGGCACTACGCGCGGGTGGTGCGCGTTGGGGAGCGGCTGGCCGTTCGCCGGGCGGCCGATCTGAAGAAGGACCAGAGCTACTTTCTCTATCGCTTGTCGCAGGAACAGTTGGCGAGTGTGCTGTTTCCGCTGGGTGATCTCACGAAGTTCGAAGTGCGGCGGCTTGCCGCTGCGCGGGGGCTTACGGCGGCGGACAAGGCGGATTCGCAGGACTTCTACTCGGGCGAGCGACGCGAGCTGATCGGCGCCGAGCCGCGTATGGGCGAAATCGTCGATCTCGCCGGGCGCGTGCTGGGGCGGCACGACGGCTACTGGAACTTCACGGTCGGGCAGCGGAAGGGCCTCGGCGCGTTCGGCCCCGACCCGCTCTATGTGATTCGCCTCGACGCCTGCCACAACCGTGTCGTCGTTGGGCGGCGCGTGGAGGCGTTCGTGAAGGAGTTCCGGGTCGTCGATCTTCACTGGATGGCTCGGGAGCCCGCGCCGGATTCGTTCGGCGCGTCGGTGAAGATTCGCTCGACGGGCGATCCGCTGGGGCCGGTCGTCTTCGCGGATGGCATCTGCCGGGCGGAGGGAGAGGGCCTCTTCGGCGTGGCGCCGGGGCAGTCCGCCGTCTTTTACGATGAATCGGGCATTATTCAGTGCGGAGGAGTGATTGCATGACACAACACGAGGAAATTCGCAGGCTCGCGGCGGAGCGCGGGGCCGTCATCCTCGCGCACAACTACACGCGCGGCGAGGTGCAGGACGTGGCCGACTACACGGGCGATTCGCTGGAGCTCGCCCGCAAGGCGGCGACGGTGGATGCGGACGTAATCGTCTTCTGCGGTGTGTACTTCATGGCGGAGACGGCGGCGATCCTCAATCCCGGCAAGACGGTGCTGATTCCCGATCCGTCCGCCGGCTGCCCGATGGCGGACATGATCACCGGCGCCCAGGTGCGCGAGCTCAAGGCGAAGCATCCGGGCGCGAAGGCGGTCTGCTACGTCAACTCCACGGCCGAGGTGAAGGCCGAGTGCGATATGTGCGTGACGAGCGGGAACGCCGTACGTGTGCTGAAGACGTTTGGGCTCGATGAGGAGATTCTCTTCGTGCCGGATCAGCATCTCGGCGGACAC
>JBJEWG010000242.1:0-8045 GCA_051884935.1 Kiritimatiellia bacterium
TCAAAATCGCCGAGAAAATCGATGACGCCGGCTATTATTCCCTTGAATGCTGGGGCGGCGCCACGTTTGACGTGTGCATGCGCTTCCTCCGCGAGAATCCCTGGGAGCGTCTGCGCCAGACCAAGGCGGTCTGCAAGAAGACGCCGCTGCAGATGCTGCTTCGCGGCCAGAACATTCTCGGCTACAAGCACTACCCTGACGACGTGGTCGAGCGCTTCGTGGCGCTCGCCTGCGAGAACGGGATGGACATCTTCCGCGTCTTCGACGCCTTGAACGACCCGCGCAACCTGGAGAAGGCCATCGCGAGCGTGAAGAAGTACGGCGGTCACGCGCAGGGCACGATCTGCTACACGACCTCGCCCGTGCATACCGTCGAGGCCTACGTCAAGCTCGCGAAGGAGCAGCTGGCGATGGGGATCGACTCCCTCGCCATCAAGGACATGGCCGGCATCCTCACGCCTGGCGCGGCCCGCGAGCTCGTCGGCGCGCTCGTGAAGGCGTGCCCGGATCTGCCGATCCAGCTCCACAGCCACATGACGAGCGGCATGGCGGCCGCGATGTACATGGCCGCGGTCGAGACGGGCGCGGGATGTGTGGACACGGCAATTTCCACGATGAGCTCGTTTTCGAGCCAGCCGCCCTGCGAGTCGATGGTCTCCATTCTCGAAAGCGAGGGATTCGACACGGGGCTCGACCAGGCGAAGCTCGCAGAGATCAACGCCTACTTCAGAGAGCTCAAGCAGCTGCGCCAGCCGGCCTCCTCGGCGAAGGTTGAACCGGTGGATGCGGGCGTGCTCGTGCACGCGATTCCCGGCGGCATGATCTCCAACCTCCGCAGCCAGCTCGCCCAGCAGGGGGCGCTGGACCGCCTCCTCGAGGTGCTGGCGGAGCTCCCGAAGACGCGTGCGGACATGGGATATCCGCCGCTCGTCACGCCCACGTCGCAGATCGTCGGCGTGCAGTCCGTCCTCAACGTGCTTTCCGGCAAGCGCTATTCGATGGTGACGGACGAGACGAAGCACTACGCGGCCGGCTACTATGGCCGCACGCCGGCGCCGATCGAGAAGAAACTCCAGAAGAAGCTGATAGGCGATCTCAAGCCAATCACCTGCCGTCCGGCCGATCTGCTCAAGCCGGGGCTGGCCGCGGCGGCAAAGGAGATACCCTCGAAGCTGATCAAGGCGGAGGAGGATATCCTCAGCTATTGCCTCTTCCCGGAGGTTGCGCTTGGCTACTTCAAGTGGCGCGCGCAGCCCGCCGATGCGAAGGATCCGATTCCCGCCGATGTTGAGATGAAGAAGGTGGCGGAGGCCCCCGCTGCGGCTGCGGTGGATGCCGAGACGGCCCGGTTCGCGCAGGTCGGCAAGGCCTTCGCGGCGCTTTTGGCGTCCTGCGGCGGGTCTTTCGACGCGTCCAAGCTTGAGCTGCCCGTGCAACAGGCCACTCAGGCGGCCCCAGCTCCTGTGGCCGAAGCGCCTCAGACCGTGGAACCGAAGGGAACGCCTGTCCCCGCGCCGCTGAACGGCACGTTCTACCGCAGCGCCGGCCCGGGCAAGCCCGAAATGGCGAAGGACGGGGCGACGGTGAAGGCAGGCGAGCCCTGCTGCATTGTCGAGGCAATGAAGCTCTTCAACCCGATCAAGGCGACGGCGGCGGGCACGATCACCTTCCTCGTGAAGCATGGCGAGGTCGTCCAGAAGGGGCAGACCCTCGCCGTGATTTCGTGAGTGACCTGACGATTCCCCCGATACAAATACACATTACCCCAAGGAGACGACATGGAATTCCTGAGCGTGAAGTGGTTATGGTTGTATGCGGGGGTGGGGCTTATGCTGATGGAGATCATGACCTCAGGGTTCGTGGTCTTCTTCTTCGGGCTTGCGGCTGTGACGGTCGGTGCTCTGCTCTTCGCATTTGAGTGGTCGATGACGGTGCAGGTGGTGCTCTTCACCGTCCTCTCGATTCTCTATTTGGTGACGCTGCGCCGATACGTGAAGTCCGTCTTCCTAGGAGATACGGCGGAGACCCAGTCTATCCAGAGCGAGTACGTCGGTCGGGTCGGGAAGGTCGTCGAGGCGATCCGGCCCGATGTGCCGGGCCGTATCCTCCTCGGCGACGCCGAGTGGGCCGCGACCGCGAAGGATCGGATTGAGCCCGGCGCGGAGGTGCGCGTCGTCGATCAGCGGAATCTCACTTTGTCTGTCGAAACACTGTAACACGAAAAGAAAGGTCGGAGTAATGGATTCAGCACTGATTAGTCCTGCATTGGTTTTCTTCGGGTTTGTCGCGGTCGTGGTCATCATCGCGATCCTCAAGACGGCAATCATCGTCCCTCAGAAGACGGCCTACATCGTCGAGCGTCTCGGCAAGTACCGTTGCACTCTGGAGGCCGGTTTCCACATCCTGTTGCCGTTCTTCGACAAGGTTGCCTATCGGCACACGCTCAAGGAGCAGGCCATCGACGTGCCGCCGCAGGAGTGCATCACGAAGGACAACATCGCCGTGTCGGTCGATGGTATCCTCTACATGCAGGTGATGGACCCCGTGAAGGCCAGCTACGGCATCGGGAACTACCTCTTCGCGACGACGCAGCTTGCGCAGACGACGATGCGTTCCGAGATGGGCAAGCTCGACCTTGACCGTTCGTTTGAGGAGCGCATGGCCGTCAACTCCGCGATTGTCGCGGCCGTCGACAAGGCGAGCGACCCGTGGGGCATCAAGGTGACGCGCTACGAGATCAAGAACATCACGCCGCCGCGCACGATTCGCGATGCGATGGAGAAGCAGATGCGCGCGGAGCGCGAGAAGCGCGCGATGATCGCGGAGTCGGAAGGTGAACGACAGGCGAAGATCAACCGCGCCGAGGGCGAGCGCCAGGAGGCCATCGCCCTCTCCGAGGGTGAACGGATGCGCAGAATCAACGAGGCCGAAGGCCGGGCGAAGGAGATTCTCCTCGTCGCCGAGGCCCAGGCCGCCGGCATCCAGAAGGTCGCGGAGGCGATCAGCGGGAAGGGCGGCATGGAGTCCGTCAACATGCAGCTTGCCCAGCAGTATCTCGCCCAGTTCGGCAATCTCGCGAAGACGAACAACACGATGATCATCCCGAGCGACCTCGCAAACGTCGCGGGCATTCTCAAGGCCTGCACGACCATCGTCAAGAAGGCCGATGCCGCGAGTTGACCGGAAGATTGAATAAGTAGAAAAATCTCCATTTCGGGCTTGCGCGGAACAGCCGAAAACTGTACACTATGCGCAATTTTTCGTACCGGTGGATTGACCGGTCAAACAAAGGAGCAAAGAAGAACATGGCAAAGACGCCCAAATTCGCCAATGCGAAGGTTTTCGCGTGGGTTGACAAGTGGAACAAGCTCTGCACGCCGGACAAGGTTGTCGTCGTGACGGGTACGAAGGAAGAGCACCTCGCCATCTGCGAGAAGATGGTCAAGAACGGCCAGTTCATCAAGCTCAACCAGAAGAAGCGTCCCGATTGCTATCTCGCCCGTTCGCACGAGTCCGACGTGGCGCGCGTCGAGGGCCGCACGTTCATCTGCTCCAAGCGTGAGATCGACGCGGGTCCGACGAACCACTGGATGGACCCCGACCTGATGAAGAAGCAGATGGAGAAGGCGTACAAGGGCTGCATGAAGGGCCGCACGATGTACGTCATCCCGTTCGCGATGGGTCCAATCGGCAACCCGATCACCCAGTACGGCATTGAGGTCACGGACTCCCCGTACGTCGTCGTCAACATGAACATCATGACGCGCACGGGCAATGCCGTGATGAAGCACATCGACACGATCGGCGATGGCTTCATCCCCTGCATCCACTCCGTCGGCGCTCCCCTGAAGAAGGGCGAGAAGGACGTCGCGTGGCCCTGCGCCAAGAAGATCGAGGACAAGTACATCACGCAGTTCCCGGAAGACGGCGAGATCTGGTCGTTCGGTTCGGGCTACGGCGGGAACGCCCTCCTCGGCAAGAAGTGCTTCGCGCTCCGCATCGCCTCGAAGCTTGCGAAGGACGAGGGCTGGATGGCCGAGCACATGCTCATCCTCACGCTCACCTCGCCCGAGAAGAAGCAGTACCACATCACGGCGGCGTTCCCGTCCGCCTGCGGCAAGACGAATCTCGCCATGATGCTTCCGAAGCTTCCGGGCTGGAAGCTCCAGACGATCGGCGACGACATCGCGTGGCTCAAGCCGGGCGAGGACGGCAAGCTCTACGCAATCAATCCCGAGAACGGCTTCTTCGGCGTTGCGCCGGGCACTTCGATGGACTCGAACCCGAACGCGCTCAAGAGCTGCAAGAAGGGCACGATCTTCACGAACGTCGTTCTCACGCCCGATGGCGACATCTGGTGGGAGGATATGGGCGTCAAGGCCCCGAAGGAAGGCGTTGACTGGAAGGGGAACCCCTGCTACGTCTGCGCGGACGATCCGTTCCGCATGGGCCCGAAGCCCGGCATGACGAAGAAGGAAATCAAGGAGCTTGGCTACGTCGCGGCCCACAAGAACAGCCGCTTCACGGCGCCGGCCGAGAACTGCCCCGTGCTCGACAAGCAGGGCTTCGCGGGTATGTACAACAAGAAGCCGACCGGCGTGCCGATCGACGCGATCCTCTTTGGTGGCCGCCGTCCCAGCACCATTCCGCTGGTGAACGAGGCGAAGGACTGGACGCACGGCGTGTTCATGGGTTCCGCTGCGGGATCCGAGGTCACGGCCGCCGTCATCTCCGACCAGATCGGCCAGGTCCGTCGCGACCCGATGGCGATGTTGCCGTTCTTCGGCTACAACGTGGCCGACTACTTCCAGCACTGGCTGGAAATGGAGCGCACGTCCGCCGATGCGACGAAGCTGCCGAAGATCTACTTCGTCAACTGGTTCCGCAAGGGCGAGGATGGCCGCTTCATGTGGCCGGGCTTTGGCGACAACAGCCGCGTTCTGAAGTGGATCTGCCAGCGTATTGAAGGCACGGTCAAGGCCAACGAGACGGCGATCGGCAATCTCCCATTCGCGAAGGACATCGACCTCGCCAACAACGACGAGACGGCCAAGTTCCACGTTGTCAAGGCGGATCTTGAGGAAATCCTCACGGTTGACAAGGCCGGCTGGAAGAAGGAAATCGAGACGATCGGCGCCTCCTACGATGAGTATGACGCCAAGGCCTCGAAGGATACCACGGTGAAGTCCTCGACCGCCCGTCGCGTGCCGAAGGCTCTCCGTCAGGTTCTCGCCGACGTCACGGCTGCTCTCGCGAAGTAATTCGCGTGCGCATAGATATGGCGGGTGTGCGGTATTTCAACGTGCGCCCGCCTGAATGGACCGCCTCCCGATCTGGGAGGCGGTTTCTGTAAGGAGCGGAGGGAATGGACGATGTCGATGTTCTTCAACATGAGGGGAACCTACTGGACGCTGCTGACGATTTTGCTGGTAGTGCTTGTCTGCATCGTTGATCTTCGCTGCTCTACGGCACGGGATGAACGAGCGAGAGAACGGAATTCCCTCCAGTTCGGCGCGTTGGCCCATGTGAAGGACGAGATGTCTGCGGGGAAGCAGGCCTGGAACCAACAACGGGAAGCGCAGCTCAACGAGCAGTTGCGGACCTTCCGCGTGATGGCGAAGCGGTTTGCGGAGGCGGGGCAGCATCGGCGGGCGCGTGCGACGATTGCCCTTATTCTGGAACTTGAACGTGAGAAGCGTCGGCATATGGGAGCAAGCCGGTGATTTCGTTTTAGGTTTTCCGCATTAAGGTAACACGTGGCTTCAAGATTCCAGTACGCACTGGCGCGGAAAATGGTGCGCACCACTGGAGTAAATGGTGCGCACCATTCATGTCTGTGGTGCGCACCATTTTGAGCGGTGATGCGCATCGCCTTGAGGGTTGTTGCCCGCCTTATTTAAGGAACTGCGTTCGTTCCTTTTCCGCTTGTCCGTCGCCCGCTTTTTGCGTATACTATATACCCATTTCTGTGCGGACTGGTGGTTCGGTTCGCCAACCTAGAAGGAAGGATGAGCAAAATGACGAAGAAGTATGTGTGCCCGATTTGCGGTTTCGTCCATGAAGGCGACGCCGCTCCTGAGAAGTGCCCGCAGTGCGGCTGCGCCGGCTCGAAGTTCCTCGTGAAGGAGATTTCCAACGCGAAGATGACGTGGGCGTGCGAGCACGAGATTGGTGCCGGCCAGGTTGAGGACAAGGAGGTCGTGCAGGGGCTCAAGGAGAACTTCATGGGCGAGTGCACCGAGGTTGGCATGTATCTCGCGATGAGCCGCCAGGCCGAGCGCGAGGGCTATCCGGAAGTCGCCGAGGCCTACAAGCGCTATGCGTTCGAGGAGGCCGAGCACGCCGCCAAGTTCGCCGAGCTTCTCGGTGAGGTCGTGACGAAGTCCACGAAGAAGAATCTCGAACTCCGCGCCGCCGCCGAGCAGGGCGCCTGCGAGGGCAAGCTCATGCTCGCGAAGCGCGCGAAGGAGCTGGGCTACGACGCGGTGCATGACACGGTGCACGAGATGGCCAAGGACGAGGCTCGTCACGGTGCCGGTTTCGAGGGGCTGTTGAAGCGCTACTTCGCCTAAGCAGACGATGAGTGCCCGGTGTGCGGTGGTCGGCTGTGGAAGTCCGGCGCCGTATGCCAAACAAGAGAATTGATCAAACAAAAAGGAATACGAAATGGTATATTCGACCGAAGTGGAGCACCAGTGCCCGTTGGCCAAGGGGTGCAATCACGGTCCTGCCCCGATTCCGGAAGAGGGTAAGTGGGTTCAGGCGAAGCAGATCAAGGACATCAGCGGCTATACGCATGGCGTTGGCTGGTGCGCGCCGCAGCAGGGCGCCTGCAAGCTCTCCCTCAACGTCAAGAACGGCGTGATCGAGGAAGCCCTCGTCGAGACGATCGGCTGCTCGGGCATGACGCACTCCGCCGCGATGGCCTCCGAGATTCTCGTCGGCAAGACGATTCTCGAAGCGCTCAACACGGATCTCGTCTGTGACGCCATCAACACGGCAATGCGCGAACTCTTCCTCCAGATCGTCTACGGCCGCACGCAGAGCGCGTTCTCCGACGGCGGTCTCGTGATTGGCGCGGGCCTTGAGGATCTCGGCAAGGGGCTTCGCTCGATGGTCGGCACGATGTACGCGACGAAGGCGAAGGGGCCCCGCTACCTTGAGATGACCGAAGGCTACTGCACGCGCATGGCCCTCAACAAGGACGACGAGGTCGTCGGCTACGAGTTCGTTTCGCTTGGCAAGATGACCGACTTCATCAAGAAGGGCGATGACCCGAACACGGCGTGGGAGAAGGCCAAGGGCCACTACGGCCAGTTCGAGGGCGCGGCCAAGTACATCGACCCGCGCAAGGAATAAGGAGGAACTTAAAATGGCATGTGCTAAGAAGTGTGCGAAGAAGGCCGCCCCGAAGGCCGCCGCCGAGAAGCTGTTCGAGGGCTACGAGCGCCGCGAGGCGAAGATTCTCGCCGCGCTCAAGCCTTACGGCATCAAGTTCATCCCTGAATGCCGCGAGATCTGCGAACAGGCCGGCATCGACCCCTACAAGATCGTCGAGGAGACCCAGCCGATCTGCTTCGAGAATGCGAAGTGGGCGTACACGGTTGGCGCCGCGATGGCGATCAAGAAGGGCTGCACGAAGGCGAAGGACGCTGCCGCCGAGATCGGCGTGGGTCTTCAGGCGTTCTGCATCCCCGGCTCCGTCGCCGAGAACCGCCAGGTGGGCCGTGGTCACGGCAATCTCGGCGCGATGCTCCTCGACGACGCGACGGAGTGCTTCGCGTTCCTCGCGGGCCACGAGTCGTTCGCCGCCGCCGAAGGCGCCATCAAGATCGCGCTCAACGCGAACAAGGTCCGCAAGACGAATCTCCGCGTGATTCTGAATGGCCTTGGCAAGGATGCCGCCTACATCATCAGCCGCATCAATGGCTTCACCTATGTGCAGACCTCCTTCAACAACAAGACAGAGAAGGTCAAGGTTGTCCAGAAGAAGGCCTTCTCGAAGGGCCCCCGCGCGGCCGTGAACTGCTACGGTGCGGACAATG
>JBJEWG010000243.1:0-8027 GCA_051884935.1 Kiritimatiellia bacterium
TCATCGGCATAACTCGGGGTCGCTCATCGGCACAACTCGGGGTCGGTCATCGGCACAACTCAGGGTCGGTCATCGGGATGAGACACTTCCCCGTGCACGTTGTGCTGTTCCCGTGCTTGACAGATAAATTAAACTGTGATATCATCACGCCATCTGTAGGAGGTGTATCGTTCGCGGTTGTACGGTTTCCTCCACAGGACAAAGGAGGGACAGGGTATGTCGGGAAACAGAGAACTGCGTGGCGTGGGCGCCCGTCCATGGCGGGTGATCGGGGTGCTGCTCTCGGCCGTCGCGCTGACGGCGGGCGCCGCGCGGGCCGAGGGGCCGGACTTCCGCTTCCGCCCGCCGCTCGCGGGCCGCGCGTCGCTGGCGGAGCCGGGCTTCGTCCTCCGGCGCGGGCTCGGCGTCGCGGCCTTCGCGCCCGAGCTGTGTCTGCCGCTTGAACTCGTCTACGAGTCGTCCTCCGGGGCCTCGGGCGCGTTCGGCCATGCCTGGCGCTGCCCCCAGCTCGAATCGTCCGTGAAGTGGGAGAAGGACGGACTGCTCTGGACAACGCCCTGGGGCGAGCGGCTGAAGTTCTTCCCGCGGAAGTCCAAGGCGTCGAAGGTCGCCGCCCTGTTCGCGCCCGCCGACGCGGCGAAGAGGGGGCGGGGGCTCTTCGCGCCCTATTCGGACTGGGAGGCGGACTGCGGGTCCGGCGACCCCGGGAAGGCGCGGGAGTTCACGCTGTCCGGCCGCAACGCCCTCCGGGGCTGGAGCTTCGTCTACTCCGACGCGCGCCTCCGGCGCGTCGCGACCCCGCACGGCGCGGAGGTCAACTTCGAATATGCGCCCTCGGGCGAACTCGCCGCCGTCGCGTCGCGCGGAACGCGGTTCATCGAGCTGGACCACGCGGACGGGCTCGTCTCGGCCCTCCGGGTCAACGGCGTGCCCGTGGCGCTGCGCTACGCGGACGTCCAGACGACCGTCCTCCCGAAGACGCTGGACGGCCTGCCGGCGAAGCGGACCGCGCGGGCCCTCGCCTCGGTCCGCACGGCGGACCTCGACCCCGAGACGTTCGCCTACGCGAAGGGGTACCTCGCCTCGGCGTCGCGCGGCGGGCGCGCCGAGAAATTCGCCGTCCAGACCGAGACGCCGGACGAGCGGCGGCGGAACATCCTCAGCGAGGACCGCAGGAGCGGCGTCGCCCACACGGGGAAGGTCGCGGGGCGGCTCCTCTCCGATTCCGAATTCCGCTATTCCTACCCCTCGAAGACGGCGGTCGAGCTCGTGGACGCGCTGGGCGCGACCGCGCGCCACGACTACGACGCGAAGACGGGGACGTACCGGATCCGGGACTTCGCCGGGCGGACCACGACGACCTACTACTTCATGCGGCACGACGCCGCCTACCTCGGCAGGGTGCGCAAGGTCGTGGACGGGCGCGGGCGCGACCTCGCCGACTTCCGCTACGACAAGGCGACCGGCCGGCCCGTGCGCGTGGCGGACCGCCTCGGCAACAAGCGGCTTCTCGAATACGACGCGCGCGGCAACTGCGTGAGGCTCTCCCGCCGGGCGGACTGGTCGCTCGCGGAGGAGCCCGTGCGCGCGTTCGCCTACGACCGGCAGGACCGCCTCGCCGCCGTCTCGGAGCTGGACGCGGACGGGAAGGCCGTCCGCACGACGAGGTTCGCGTACGACGGGTCGGGCCGCCCGTCGAAGGTCTCCGACGGACGGCGCGCGCTCTCCGTCTCCTGCACGCCGTCCGGCTTCCCGGCCCTGCTGGAGGACGGCTTCTCGTCCGTCTCGTTTGCCTACGACCGCTACAACCGGCTCGTGTCGTCCACGGACCCGTACGGCGTCGCCACCGTCCGGACCTACGCCGCCCACGGCGGAATCGCGAAGATCGAGCGCCGGGACGGGGCGGCGGTCCTCTCGTCGCTCTCCGTCGCCTACGACGGGCGCGGGCTCCCCGTCTCCGCCACCGACCAGGACGGACGCACGACCGCCTGCGACCGCGACGCGCTCGGGCGCATCGTGAAGGAGCGGTGCGCGGACGGCGCCGAGGTCGCCTACGCCTACGACGGGATCGGACGCCTCGCGAAGGTGGTTGACGAGAACGGGCACGAGATCAAGTTCGGCTGGGACCGCTTCGGGCTCTCCTCCCGCCTCACGGCGGCGGGCCAGCTGACGGAGGCGAAGCGCGGCGCGGACGGCCTCGTGCAGTCGGTCTCGTCGTCCGCCACGGGCCGCGTCGGTCGCGTCGTCCGCCGCGAACACGACGCGTTCGACCGCGTGGCGAAGATCGACTACGGCAACGGCGAGACCGAGACCTTCGCCTACGACAAATGGGGCCGCCTCGCGGCGCGCACGCGCGGGAAGGCGAAGGAGACCTACGCCTACGACCATTTCGGACGCCTCGTGGAGAAGGAGGGGAACGGCGTCGTCACCGCCTATACCTACGACGCCTGGGGTCGCCGCACGTCGCGGGCGGTGCGCACGGCGGGCGGGGAGACGACGGTCGAGACCCGCCGCTACGACAGGTACGGGCGGCTCGCGGAGATCGCGTCCTTCGGCTCCTCGGTGAAGTACTTCTACGATATGAAGGGGCGCGTCGCGCGGCAGGTGGTCGACGGCACGCCGATCGACTTCGCCTACACGAAGCGCGGGCGGCTCGCCGGCAAGTACCTCGGCGGGCGGGAAAAGCCGGAGGCGTCGGTCGAGTACGAGTATTCGCGGTCGGGGCGGATCGCCGCGCGCACGGCGAACGGCGTGCGCCAGACCTATGAATACGACGCGCGCGGGCAGCTGCTCGCGGTGAAGGAGGACGGCGCGGACGTCGAGCGCTACGCCTACGACCGGGCGGGGAACATGGTGGAGAGGACCGTGCGCGGGAGGACGACGACGTTCGCCTTCGACGGCGCGAACCAGCTCGTCAGTTCCACGACGGACGGCGTGACGACGAAGTACGCCTACGACGCGGCGGGGCGGCTCGTCAAGGAGGGCGGCAGGACCTACCGCTACGGCTACCTCGACAAGGTTCTTTCCACGACGGAGGGCGGGAAGACGTTCACGTACGCCTACCACGTCGACGGGCAGCTCGCCCGCGCGGACTACGGGGACGGCAGGTCGGAGGACTTCGCGTGGGACGGCCTCGCGCTCGTGGGGCGCGGCGACGCGCGCTTCGTCAACGAACCGCATGTCGGCGGCGGGAACCCGGTCGTCTCCTCGGCGGGCGCGACCTACCTCAACGACCTGCTCGGGACGACCGTCGGCTTCAGGAAGGGCCGCGCCTACTCGGCCGCCGCCCTGACGGCCTTCGGCGAACCCATTGACGGTTCTTCCGCCGCGTCTTCGGACTTCTTCACGGGCAAGCCGCAGGTCGCGGGCCTCGGCCGCGTGTTCCTCTTCCGCAACTACCGCGCGGACCTCGCCAAGTGGCAGACTGCCGACCCGCTCGGCTACCCCGACGGCTGGAACCAGCTCGCGTACTGCGGGAATGGTGTAACTGGTGTCGTGGATTTTATGGGGGCTTACCTGAAAACGGTTAGGGAATGGGACACTTCAGAGGGATTTGACTATGTTTATAAGTATTCACATACCGAGTATCGTACGGATTATTTTTGTTTTTGCGATGTATATGAATGCAGATTGTGGGGCGAGCATCATTTGGAGGTCGTGGAATGCGAAAGGAAACGCAAATGGGAAATTGAGGGTATCACTGATTTTATAATAGTATCGGGAATCACACTGGAAGTTGTTGGAAATGTTATTACGTACCGAAGTGGACAACTTCCCACAGGTGCGCTAATCAGCTTGGGAGGGATGGTATTTAGCACGGTAGGTCAATTATTAGATTGGTTAAATTCCGAAGAGGAGGTTGAAGTCGGTAATCACCAGATCATAGATTGTGGGAAGAAAATAGTGGACAGTTTTGAATTGCATATTGAGCGTAGGGTCGAATAGCCTCGTCGCGGATAGGGATTTACTATGAATAATCTTTCTGCATTATCCTGTGGCCTCGTGGTTTTTCAGGTGATTCTTCTCTTGGCGACCTTGAGGATGAATGACGGTAATTGGGTGTTATCGTCTAGACGAACGCTCTGGCTGAGAGTTTTCTCCACGCTGTGTATCACATTGTGTTTGATCTTCCCGTTGTTCGCGATGGAGGGAATGGGAATACTTCTGATTCTGTTCCACTGTATGCTTGTAGAGTATCTTGGCGAATACGGCAACGAATACCTCGACAATGGAAAGGGATGGAATTACGCGTATCATAGAACTTTCTATCTCATATTCTCATTTGCCTTCTTCCTTGTGTTTGCGACATTCGATGGTATCAGGTATTTCGCGTCTGAGGATGGATCCCTTTACGAGAGGATTGTGAAATGTACGGTATTTTCATCTACGGTAAATCGGAGGCACGAAACAAAACCAGCAAGGGGTGAGTCCGGGAGGGTTGGGGATGAAGTCGTCAAGAACGTCTCTCCAACCGTGGGGATTGAGGTCTGCGACCTCATAAAAGCGATTACGCGGGCACAGTGCAGCGTCGATGCCCTGTACGGCGAGGGTTCGTTCGTGAGAGGCTTTGAGACCATGAAGATGGACCGGGGCAGACGGCACGTGCAGATTAATGTACGTGTGGACAACGAGACCTCCATTACGCTGAGAGTTGGCATTGATATTCCCGCATCGAGCGTTCATCTGACAACGAATGATTCTCATCTCGATACTATTGATTGACCTATCCAGGAGGTCTTGGGGATTCCATAACCCCAACCACGCGGCGGCGCTGCTGTGCGCGCTCGTTCCGTTGTGCTGGGGCTGGCGGCGTTGGGCGTGGGTTGGGCGCACCCTCGCGGGCGTGCTGTTCGCGGCGGTGCTGCTGACGCAGTCGCGGACGGGGCTGCTCGTGCTGGCGCTGGAGGCCGCGGCGCTGTGGTCGTGGGCCGCGCGGCGCGGCGGCGCGGGGGCGCCCCGCCGCAAATCCGCCCTTGCGGCCTTCGCCGCCGCGGGCGCGCTTGCGCTCTGGTGGCTGGGACCCCGGCTGGCGCTTGACGGCTCGGTCCTGAACCGCCCGAATATCTGGCTCGCGGGGCTGCGGCTCTTCGCGGCGAACCCGGACGGCGTGGGGCTGGGCAATTCCGGCGCGCTCGCCTCGGCGTTCCTGCTCGGGGACGTCCCCGAAGTCCGCACGCTGGTCAGCGCGCATCTGACGCTGCTGGCGGAGTTCGGCTGGCTCGCCGGGTGGGCGTGGCTCGCGTTCGTCGCCCTGGCCCTCTGCGGGGCGCGGAGGAGCCCGCGCGTCGGCGTCGCGTTCGCCGGGCTGGTCCTGTCGGCCTGCGCCTCGACGGTCTTCGACTGGCCGGTGCTGTTCGACTTCGCGGAGCGGGGCGGCCTGGGGACGCCGAACTGGGCGTTGTCGTGGACGCTGTTCGCGCTGTTCATTGGGTTCGGAGCGTGGCTGGCCGCGAAGGCGGCGGCGGGACGCGCCGCCCTGCCGCGCGTCGTCGGGTCCGCCGCCGTCGCGGGGGCGCTGGTGGCGGCCCTGCGGCTGGTACCGGCGGGGAACGCGCCGAAGGTGCGCGGCGGGTACGCCGTTCGCGGCGAGGCCCCGCGGACGCTGGCCCTGTACGACGGGTCGTGGCGGCTGAAGACGGTGGCCGGGCGGGTGGCGGGCGGGGCCGTGCTGCCCGTGCGGGGGCTTTCGCGCTTCCCGCGCGGACTGGACTGGAATGGAATCGGCCGGGTGGAGCTGTTCGGGACCTGCCGCGAATGGGCGCATCTGGTGAAGGGGGTGCCGGTCTCATGCGCCGGGGACTGAGGGCGGGGCTTCGCGTCCTGTGCGGGTGCGCCGGGACGCTCCTCGCGGCGGTGTGCCCGCGTCCGGCGTCCGCCGCTCCGGCGGCGGAGCCGGTCGTCGGCTGCGTGGAGGTCGCCACGCGCGCGCCGCACAACCCGCGCGTGAAGGTGTGGTACCGCGCGCCCCGCCGCTACGATCCGGACCGCCCCGGGCGGTGGCGCGTCCTCGTGCTGTTCGGCGGGCGCAACTGCGACGGCAGGCCGGAGGTCTCGGGGAAGCTGGGATGGCCGGCGTGGGCGGACCTGAACGGCGTCTTCCTCGTGGCCCCGACCCTGAAGGACGACGCCTACTGGGACCCGAAGGCGTGGTCCGGACGCGCGTTGCTCGACGCCCTCGCCGCGTTGGGGGCGAAGTACCGCGTGGCGCAGTCGGGGCTGCTCTGCTACGGCTATTCGGCGGGCAGCCAGGCGGCGAACCTCTTCCCCGCGTGGCGGCCGGACCTCTTCCGCGCCTACGTGAGCCATGCGTGCGGCGTCTTCCACAGGCCGTCGGCGAAGATGCGCGACGTCGCCGGGCTGGTGACCTGCGGCGACGCGGACGCCGCGCGCTACGTGCTGGGCCGCCGGTTCGTCGCGGCGTGCCGGGAGCTCGGCGTCCCCGTCGTCTGGAAGTCCTTCCCGAACCATCCGCACGACGTGCCGCCCGGCTCGGTGCGCCTCGCGAAGGCCTTTCTCGCCCACGGGCACTGGAGCCGCCCGGCGGACCTCGGCCTGCCGGCGGGGGCGGAGGGGCCGTCCGCCCGCTTCGTCGGCGACGACGCGGACGGGCTCTACTATCCGGCGGGCAGCGCGGCCGCCGCCGCCGTCATGCCCGACGACCGCGTCGATCTGCCGTGCGAGACGGTCGCGGCGGCCTGGGGGCGCCCCGGGCGGGCCGAAGGCGGAGGCGCGGGCGGCAGGACGTATGCCGAGACGTTCGGCGGCGTGGAGGTCGTCTTCGCGGTTCCCGGGAGCGTCCGCGCCGATTCGCGCGTCCTCGTGCTGGTGGGCGGGCGCGGCTGGACGGGCGGGCGGGCCGTCCGCGACCTCGGCTTCGCCCCGTGGGCCGGAGAGCGGAACTGGTGCATCGTCGCGCCCTCGTTCTCGCGGGGGGAGTACTGGGTGCCGTCGAACGGCGCCGCCGACGTGCTGCGGCGGGCGGTTGACGCGCTGCGCCGCCGCCACGGCGTGCGCCCGCTGCCGGTCTTCCTCTTCGGATATTCCGCCGGCGGGCAGCTGGTGGCCCTTTTGCAGGACGATCCACCGTTCCCCGTGGCCGCGTGGGGCGTCTCGGGCTGCGGGGTGTTCCCGGACGAGCCCCGCGCGGGCGCGCCCGCCTTCGTCGCCTGCGGCGTGGAGGACGCGGGGCGGCTGGAGATCGGCAGGGACTTCGCCTACCGCTACCGCGAGGCGGGCGGGCTGCTGCTCTGGCATCCGGCGAAGGGCGCTCACGGGCCGGACGCGGGGGCGCTCCGGCTGTCCCGCGCCTATTTCGCCGCCGTCGCGTCCGGCGCGCCCTGCGCGCTCTGGGGCGAGGACGACACGCGCCGCGTCCTGCCCCGCGCGCGGATCGACGCGGAGTTCCTGAACCCGCTCCACAACCGGGAGATCGCCGGGCTCTGGCGTTGAACGGCGCAGGGCCGCAGGCGGCTCGCCCGGACAAGTCATCGGCACAACTCGGGTCGAGTCATCGGCATAACTCGGGTCGGCTCATCGGCACAACTCGGGTCGGGTCATCGGCATAACTCGGGGTGGCTCATCGGGATGAGGCGGGCGGTCGCGACTGGTCTTGTAATTCCCCTCCGAATCCGTTAAACTATAGTTTCCCATTTGGAAGGATAGTCGTATGCGGATTTTGACAGGTATTCAACCCTCGGGCAAGCTGCACTGGGGAAATTATTTTGGCGCGATGAAGTCCATGTTCGACCTTCAGGAGAAGGGCGATAACTTCATGTTCATCGCGAATTTCCACGCGATGACCACGGTTCGCGACGGGAAGGTGTTGCGCGAGGCGACGCGCGACGTGGCGCTCGACTATCTGGCCTGCGGGCTCGATCCCGCGAAGACGGTGGTCTATCGCCAGAGCGACGTGCCGGAGGTTCAGGAGCTCGCATGGTATCTTTCCTGCCTCACGCCGATGGGGCTGCTCGAACGCTGCCACAGCTACAAGGACAAGATGGCGCACGGCTTCGAGGCGACGCACGGCC
>JBJEWG010000244.1:0-7972 GCA_051884935.1 Kiritimatiellia bacterium
CCCTCCGAGGCGCCCCCGCCGACCCGCCGCCTGAGTTTAAGAAACTCCGAGCGTTAGCGGAGCCCTTTGTAAACGCTCGGAGTTCATCTACCCCGGCGAGGCCCCTCGTGGGGTCGGCCTCGCGCGCGCGCGTCCTTTATATATAATACACGCCGCGCGGATTCGCGCTTGTATGAGATACTGCGGAAATGGTAAAATAGCCGCGCATTTGACCAATAGGAGGATTCAAGGACATGAAGGAGTTCCAGAAGAAGCTCGTCGCCGCGTGGACGGACTACGCGGCCGGCGCCATCGACGCCAAGACCCTCAAGGGCCATTCCGCCGGGTTCGGCATCTACCAGCAGCGCGACGACAAGACGATGATGCGCGTGCGCCGCGTGGGCGGGCACATCACGGCGGACGACCTTCGGAACGCCGCGCGCATCCTCCGCGCCCACGGCGGCGACTACGCGCATGTCACCACCCGTCAGGACATCCAGCTGCACGGCATCCCCGCCGCGCAGGTCCCCACCGCGCTCGACGACTGCGAGTCCGTCGGCTTCCGCTTCCGCGGCGGCGGCGGCGACACCTTCCGCAACACGCTCGTGAGCGCCTACTCGGGGCTTCATGCGGATTCCGTCTTCGACGTGGTGCCCTACGCGAAGGCGCTCTCCGACGCCTTCTACTCCTTCGACCTCGCCTACGGCCTCCCCCGCAAGCTCAAGATCGGCTTCGCGGACCGTCCGGCGGACGCCGTCATCGCCCAGTCCAACGACCTCGGCTTCCTCGCCAAGATCGTCGATGGTCGGCGCGTCTTCGAGACGTATCTCGGCGGCGGCATCGGCTTCAAGCCCCGGCTCGGCCTCAAGCTCTTCGACACGCTCCCCGCCGAGGACTGCATCCGCGTGGCGATGGCCCTCACCGCCCTCTTCAACGACAAGGGCTGCCGCACGAACCGCGCGCACGCACGCATCCGCTTCCTGCGCGAGGACTTCGGCGACGACGGCCTCGTCCAGATGCTCCACGACTACCTCGCCCGGGTTCCGGCGGACGCCCCGAAGGCCGTCCCCGCCGCCGTCGAGCCGCCGCCGGCCACCACGTTCCCCGTGAACGCCGCCCCCGCCGCCGGCTTCGACGCCTGGCGGCAGCTCGCCGTCACCCCGCTCGCGCGCGGGCTCGTGGCCGTGCGCGTGTTCGTGCCGTTCGGCAACTTCACGCCGGACGAACTGGATGCCTTCGCCGCGGCGCTGGCGCCCTTCGGCGCCACGCGCTTCGAGATACTCCCCACGCTCGACCTCGGCGTCGTGGTGCCCGCCGACCAGGTCGCGGGCGTCCACGGCGTTCTCGCCGGGCTCGCCGGCGACTACGTGCTCAGAAGCTTCGTCGGCAACATCCGCACCTGCATCGGCTGCTCCGTCTGCAAGAGCGGCGTCACCAACGCGCCCACCATCGGGCAGGTCATCGCCGAATACTTCGACGCGCGCTACATCCCCCTCGACTCGGCGGAGAAGATCGCCGTCGCCCGCGCCCTCCTCGACGACGTGCGCATCAGCGGCTGCCCGAACTCCTGCACCAACCACCCCCTCGCGAAGTTCGGCTTCGCGGGGCGCAGGTGCAACGGCGTGGAGGCCGAGACCGTCTACACCCCCGGCTCCACCTTCCCCGCCGCCCTCGGCGCCGTGGACGCCGCGGTCGCCCCCGTGCCGAAGGACGACTTCCCCGCCTTCCTCGAACGCCGCATTCTCGATTCCCTTCAGAAGTAAAGGACCACCCATGAGCACACCAAACACCCCCGACGACGTCGTCGTCGCCGACACGTTCAAGCTGAGCGACCTCTGGAAGAAGGAGGACTGGCTCTCCATCTGGATCGCCTTCGTCATCATCGCCGTCGCCGCCTTCGGCGCCCTCACCGGGTCCTTCGACTTCTCCGGCGCCAAGTTCGCCACCTGGGGCTTCTCCGCCGCCGAGTTCACCGACCCCGCGAAGACCAAAGGCTTCCTCTCCATCTTCACGGGCCCGCTCTGGGGCAGGCTCGGCCTCACCTTCGCGTCGTTCGCCCTGCTGTTCACGCTGGGCAACCTGCTGGAGGGGAAGAAGGCGCTGAAGTTCCTCGTCGCGTTCGCCGGCATGTTCGCGCTCGTCTCCGTCGTGCGCGTCCTCTCGGCGGAGGCGACCTTCAAGCACTACCTTGAGTATGCGTTCTGGGCGCTGCTGCTGGGCCTGGTGATCAGCAACACGGTGAAGACGCCCGAATGGCTCAAGCCCGCGCTGCGCACCGAGTTCTACATCAAGACGGGCCTCGTGATCCTCGGCGCGCAGGTGCTCTTCTCGAACATCCAGAAGTTCGGCCTCTACGGCCTCGGTATCGCGTGGGGCGTCACGCCGATCGTGATCGTCTTCATGTGGTGGTACGGCACGAAGTTCCTGAAGATCAGAAACAACCCGCTCGTGATCACGATCGCCGCCGCCACCTCCGTGTGCGGCACCTCCGCCGCGATCGCCGCCGCCGCCGCCGCGAAGGCGAAGAAGACCGACCTCGCCTTCGCCGTGGGCACCTCGCTCATCTTCACCGTCCTCATGATGGTGGGCATGCCGTTCTTCATCAAGGCCGTCCACATCTCCCCGATGATCGGCGGCGCGTGGATCGGCGGCACGGTCGATTCGACCGGCGCGGTCGTCCTCGCCGGGCAGGCCCTCGGCGACGTCGGCGGGCAGGTCGCCGCCCTCGTCAAGATGATCCAGAACATCCTCATCGGCTTCGTCGCCCTCGGCATCGCCATCTTCTTCTCCACGAAGGTGGACAAGGCGCCCGCGGCCGACGGGCAAAAGGTCGGCGTCGGCGAGATCTGGCAGCGCTTCCCGAAGTTCATCCTCGGCTTCATCGCCGCCTCGATGGTCTTCTCCTTCGTGATGCAGCCCACCTTCGGCATCACGGCCACGGACGACGTGATCAAGCACCTCAAGGAGTTTCAGAACTGGGCGTTCGCGCTCGCCTTCACCTCCATCGGCCTGGAGACGAACTTCAAGGAGCTCTGCGGGCAGGTGCAGGGCGGCAAGCCCTTCCACCTCTACATCGTCGGGCAGATATTCAACCTCGTCCTGACCTTCGTGGTCGTGTGGCTGCTCCTCTCGGGCGTCATCTTCCCGATTCCCGAGATCACCTCGTGATGAAGGCCGGTCCGATCATCATCGGGACCGTCATGGCCGCGGCGACGCTCGCCGCGGCCTACCTCATCTGCGGGCAGTACGGCCTCATCCCCGGGCTGGACTTCGGCTGCGGGCAGTACTACTACACCGACATTCCGAACTGGGAGCGCTACTTCTCCGTCAGGGGCGTCGTTGACGACTGCCCCCTGTGGGTCTACTTCGTGCTCTTCGCCCTGTGGGGCTACGCGATGTACCGCCTCTGGCGCTGGATCGACTCGCGCGGACGGTAGCGGAAGGCGGTCAGACGCCGGCCTGGACGGCCGTCATCGCCACCGTGTTCACGATGTCCTCCACCGAGCAGCCGCGCGAGAGGTCGTTGCAGGGCCTCGCCAGCCCCTGAAGCACCGCGAAGCACGCCGCGCCGCCGAGGCGCTGCGCGATCTTGTAGCCGATGTTGCCCGCCTGCAGGTCGGGGAACACGAGCACGTTCGCGCGGCCCGCGACGGACGAGCCCCGCGACTTGATGGCGGCGACGGCGGGGACGAGCGCGGCGTCCAGCTGAAGCTCGCCGTCCAGCGTCAGGTCCGGCGCGAGGCCGTGGGCGATCTCCGTCGCCCGCTGCACCTTTGCGACGAGGTCGTGGCTCGCGCTGCCCTTCGTGGAGAAGGAGAGCATCGCCACGCGCGGCTCGTCGATTCCGCAGAGCGTGCGGGCCGTCTGCGCGGCGGCCACCGCGATGTGGGCGAGCTCCTCCGCGTTCGGGCACGGGTTGACGACGCAGTCCGCGAAGACCAGCAGCCCCTCCTCCCCGAAGCTCGCGTTGGGGCACTCCATCAGCATGCTCGACGAGACGAGCTTCATGCCCGGGCTCGTCTTCACGATCTGGAGCGCGGGGCGCAGCATGTCGCCGGTCGAATGGACGGCGCCGGAGACGAGCCCCTCCGCGTCCCCCGTCTTCACCATCATCATGCCGTAGTACATCGGGTCGGCGACGAGCGCCGCCGCCTTCTCCTCCGTGAGGCCCTTCGCCTTGCGCAGCTCGTAGAGCGCCGCCGCGTACTCCGCCGCCTTCGTCCGCGCGAAGGCCCTGTCGATGAGAATCGGCTCCGCCAGGCCCTCCCGGCGCAGAATCTCCACCGCCGCCACCGTGCGGGGCTCGTCGCCCTCCGGCAGCACAATCGTCTTCCTGTTCGCGCGCGCCTTCGCCCGAATGCGTTCGATGAGACTCATGACGCCCTCACAGCCCAATGTCGCCGAAACCCTGCCACACGTCCCGCCCCGTGTACCTGCGCGCCGTCGCCTGGCCGCGCAGCACCTTGAGGACGGAGAGCGCGAGCGCCTCCTGCTCCATCTCGCCCGGGTACACGCTGATCGGCGCGATGAAGCCGCAGCGCGCCGTGATGCCGTCGAGGATGTCCCTGAAGCGCATCAGCCCGCCCGTGAGCAGAATGCCGTCCACCTTGCCGCGGAGAACCACGCTCATCGTGCCGATCATCTTGCAGATCTGGTAGATCATCGTGTTCCACACGAGCGTCGCCTTGCGGTCGCCCTGATCGACGAGCGCGTGGATCGTGTCCGAGTTGGAGGTGCCGAAGAGATCGACGAAGCCGCCCGCCCGCGCGCACTTCAGGCGCACGTCCGCCGTCGAGTGCTTGTCGATGTAGTCGAGCAGTTCGAGGACGGGCACCGAGCCGATGCGCGTCGGCGTGAAGGCGCCCTCGCCGTCCGCCCCCATCGAGGCGTCCACGATGCGCCCCTTCTCGTGCGCGCCCACCGTGATGCCGCCGTCGATGTGCGCCACCACGAAGTTGCAGTCCTCATACCGCCGCCCCAGCTTCTTCTCGGCGTGGAACTCGGCGACGGCCTTCTGGTTGAGCACGTGCGTGTGGGCGATGCGGTAGACGCCCTTGATGCCCGTGAGGCGCGCCAGCTCGCAGTATTCATCCACGTTCGTGGAGTTGAGCGTGAAGGCCCTCTTGCCGAACTCCTGCCCGAACTGCCAGGCCAGCATCACGCCCAGCTTCGCGGGGTGAACCGACCCGCCCACGCTCGCGACCGTGTCGTCGTAGAGGCGCTGGTCGATCTCCATCACGCCGCCCGGCTGGGAATGCGCGCCGTCGCCCCGCCCCACGAACGCGTCGATCGACGCGGGATCGACGCCCTCGGCCTTCAGCGCGTCCATGATCACGCCGCGCCGGAACGGAATCTGGTCGTTGATGTGCGGGAACTGCAGAAGCACGGACGAGTCGTGGAACAGGTTCTTCTCGAAGACCGAAGTCTCGTCCGCGAACAGGCTCACCTTGGTCGAGGTCGAGCCGGGGTTGATCACTAGAATTCTCAATTTAACTGCGCTCCAATCCGTTCATGCCCCGGTCCACGCCCGCGCAAACAGCCGAGGCGCGCGCCGACGCACGAACAAGTTCGGTAGTTTAGCATTCCGTCTTCCGGGAATCAGTATCATATCGTTACAGGCTTCGCGCGGCGGGGACCTGGTAGCCCGCCTCAAGCGCGAGCTGGCGGTCATCCGCGAAAACGGCGCCCGGCGTCGTGAGAAGCGGCCCCGCGATTCCAGCCGAGATGCCCACGAAGATGGCCCGCGCCGCCGTCGCGTCGCTCATGTCGCGCCGCCCCCCCGCGAAGCGGAGCGACGTGCGCGGGTTGACGAGCCGCAGCACCGCCACGTCCCTCAGGAACTCCTCCTCCGCGAGGATCGGCCGCTCCCCGAGCGGCGTGCCGGGAATCGGATGCAGCACGTTCACGGGAATCGAGTCCGGCGCGATCTCCTTCAGCGCGAACGCGAACTCGACGAGCTCCTCCACCGTCTCGCCCATGCCGAGGATGCCGCCGCAGCAGACCTGCAGCCCCGCCTCCTTCGCCGCCTTCAGCGTGGCAAGCTTCTCCGCGACGGTGTGCGTCGAGCAGAGCGCGGGGAAGCGCGAGGGCGCCGTTTCGAGGTTGCAGTGGTAGCGTTCGAGCCCGGCCGCCTTCAGCTGCGCGAACGCCGCCGCGTCGAGAAGCCCCAGCGAGGCGCAGCGGTGAATGCCCGTGGCCGCGCGGATCTCGCGCAGCACGGCGCAGAGCGCCGCGAGATCCGCAGGTGTCTGCGTGCGCCCGGACGTGACGAGCGCGAACCGAACCGCGCCGTTCGCCTCCGCCTCCCGCGCCGCCGCGACGCACGCCGCCGCGGGCTTCAGCCCCCACGTCTCGCAGGACGTCTTCCAGTGCGCGGACTGCGCACACCACTTGCAGTTCTCGGGGCACCTCCCGCTCCGCGCGTTGAGGATCGCGCAGAAGTCGAAGGTCTCCGCCTTGAACGCCTCCGTCACCCGGTGCGCCGCCGCAAACAGCTCCTCGCGCGGCGCCGCCTTCACCAGGCGCCGCATCTCCGCCTGCGTCACCTCTCCGCCCGCGATGATCCGCCTCGCCGCCTCCGCCGCCGTCAATTCGTCTGCCATGCTCACCTCACCGCCTCAAGGCACTTCGCAATCGCTGCCGCCGCCCGCCGCAGCTGGTCGGGCGTGTGGGCGCTCATAACCGCCACCCGCAGACGCGCCGCGCCGCGCGCCACGGTGGGGTAGCGAATCGCCGGCACGAGGATGCCCTGCTCCTCCAGCGCGGCGCTCGCGGCCAGCGCCGTCTTCTCGTCCCCCACGAGAATCGGCACGATCGCGCTCCCGCTCCGCGCCGACACGCCCAGCCGCGCCAGCTCGGCGACGAAGAGCGCCACGTTCTCCCGCAGACGCGCCACGCGCCCCGGCTCCGCCGCCAGCACCTCCACCGCCGCCTCGGCCGCCGCCATCGCCGGCGCCCCCGGCGAGGTCGAGAAGATGAACGGACGCGACAGGTTCCGCAGGTAGTCGATCAGCAGACGCGAACCGCACACGAAGCCGCCTTCGGACCCCAGCGCCTTCGAGAGCGTGCCCATCAGGATGTCCGGGTGCCCGCAGCCGAACTGCTCGGCGAGTCCGCGCCCCGTCGCGCCCACGACGCCCGTCGCGTGCGCCTCGTCCACCATCGAGAAGGCGTCGTGCCGGCGCGTGACCGCGAGGAACTTCGGCAGATCGAGCAGATCGCCGTCCATCGAGAAGACGCCGTCGCTCACCGCGAGCCGCCGCCGATGCTCGCGGCAGAGCGCGAGCTTGCGGTCCAGATCGTCCAGGTCGCCGTGGCGGTAGACGAACACGTCGGCCCCCGAAAGACGGCAGCCGTCGATGATCGAGGCGTGGTTCAGTTCGTCGGAGAGAACCGCGTCCCCCTTCCCGACCAGCGCCGTGATCGCCCCCACGTTCGCCATGTAGCCCGTGCCGTAGACGAGCGCCGCCTCCGTGCCCTTGAAGCGGGCGAGCGCGCGCTCCAGCCGTTCATGCGGCGGCTGCGTCCCCGTCGTGAGCCGCGAACCGCCCGAACCGGCCCCCCAGGCGCGGGCCGCCTCGGCCGCCGCCGCCGTCACGCGGGGATCGCGCGCAAGGTCGAGGTAGTCGTTGGACGACAGAACGAGCAGTTCGCGCCCGTCAACCGTCGCCGTCGGACCCGTCGGGGAGGCAAGCGTGCGGCAGCGGCGCGAGAGCCCCGCCCGCGCACGCGCGTCCAGCACCTCCGCGAGGCCATCGAAGCGCGCTCCCTCGCGGACGGCCGCAAGAACCGGCACGTCCGTCACGAGCACGGGCGTCTCCTCCAGAAAGCGGATCGTCTTTGCGACGTCCGCCCGCGCCCCCCGATAGAGGAAGATACGCCCGCCGTTCGGGTCGCCCGCCTCCTTGATCACCGTGATGCGGCGGTAGCCGAGTTCGCGCGTCGCCACATAGCCCGTCACGTAGTCGGGGTCGTCCGAAACGCAGATCTCGCC
>JBJEWG010000245.1:0-7953 GCA_051884935.1 Kiritimatiellia bacterium
ATGTCGGGGCGATTTGGGATTTGGTTGCGCAAGTGACTGAATTTAGTTGCGCAACTAAATCTGTTCACTTGCGCAAGAGAATTTATTTGGTTGCGCAACCAAATCCCGGATGTCGGGGGGATTTGACCGGTGGGTCGGTATGATCTGCCATGCCGTCGGGAGGAGAATGCCGTATCCTCCCGAGAAACAAACAACATATAACCGCGAGTGCGATTTATGCCACACCGGCGTCAGTTCAGCGCGAGGACGGCGTCGGCGAAGGTCTGGAGATCGTCGTAGCGCGCGGCGGCGTAGGCGTCGAGGGAGGTCGGCTGGCCGTTCACGATGAAGACCTGTCCGCCCGCCTGGAGGGTGAGGCGCGGCAGGCCCGCCGCCGGGAAGACGGTGAGGGAGGTGCCGAGCACGAGCATGACCTTCGCTTGGATCGCCAGTTCCTGCGACTTCGCGAAGGCGACTTCCGGCAGGGATTCGCCGAAGAAGGTGATGTCGGGCTTGTAGACGCCGCCGCACGCGCAGCGGGGCACGTCGCAGGTCTGGAGCAGGACGCAGATTTCCTCGAAGGTCTTCTCGTCCCCGCAGGCGCGGCAGTGGTGGTGGAGGCCGGAGCCGTGAACTTCGTACACGGTCGATGAGCCCGCCTTCTGGTGGAGCATGTCGATGTTCTGCGTGATGATGCCGGTTAGCCGACCGAGGTCCTCAAGGTGTTTGAGGGCCCGATGGACGGGGCCGGGCTGGAAGCGCCGCAGGCCGTAGACGAGCTCGGCCGCGCCTTTGTAGTAGATGCGCGGGTCGCGGTCGAACCAGTCGATGTCGAAGATGCGCTCGGCGTCGGGTTGTTTGTAGAGCCCCTGCGGGCCGCGGAAGTCGGGGATGCCGCACAGCGTCGAGATGCCGGCGCCCGTCAGTGCGACCGTGCAGGTGCTTGTCGTCAGAGCCTCGATGAGTCGATCCATTTTGCGCCTCCAGATTCGGTGGCGGGATTATAGCATTTCCCCAATCGCGCCGACTTGAAAAAACTGGAAATTCGCCATTGCGTCCCGGAAGGGGATTCGCTATACTATTGCCCGTTTCCGACATGGCGAGAGTAGCTCAATTGGTAGAGCATCAGATTGTGGATCTGAGGGTTGCGGGATCGTGCCCCGTCTCTTGCCCCATCTATTCTTAGTGGCGAGATTGTTGCGCCGGAAGAAGGGCAGCTGCGATGAACGACAAGGCGCTACAGGAACGTTACCTCCGCCGCATCCTCAACTCCAAGGTCTACGACGTGGCGATCGAGAGCCCGCTTGAGGAGGCCGCCGCGCTCTCCCGGAAGCTCGGCAACCACTTTCTCCTGAAGCGCGAGGACCTGCAGCGGGTCCACTCGTTCAAGATCCGCGGCGCGTACAACAACATGTCGCAGCTGCCGCGCGCGGCGCTTGAGAAGGGCGTGCTGGCGGCGTCCGCCGGCAACCACGCGCAGGGCGTGGCGCTCAGCGCGCGCGAGCTCGGGTGCTCGGCCACCATCGTGATGCCCGTGACGACGCCCGAGATCAAGATTTCCTCGGTGAGGAGCTACGGCGCCTCGATCGTCCTTGCGGGCGATTCCTATTCGGACGCCGCGCTGGAGGCGGCGCACCTCGTCAAGGAGCGGGACCTCACGTTCATCCCGCCGTACGACGACCCGGAGGTCATTGCCGGGCAGGGCACGGTCGCGATGGAGATTCTCCGGCAGCGGCCCGACAAGCTCGACGCCATCTTCGTGCCCATTGGAGGGGGCGGGTTCGCGGCCGGCGTCGCCGTCTACGTCAAGGCGGTTCGACCCTCCGTCAAGGTCATTGGCGTCGAGCCCGTCGATTCGGACTGTATGGACCGCTCCATCAAGGCGGGGCGCCGCGTCGCGCTCGCCGAGGTCGGGCTGTTCGCCGACGGCGTCGCCGTGAAGAAGCCGGGCAAGATCACCTTCGACCTGTGCCGCCGCTTCCTGGACGGCATCGTCCGCGTTTCGACGGATGAGACCTGCGCGGCGATCAAGGACATCTTCGAGGCCACGCGCGCCATCTGCGAGCCGGCGGGGGCGCTCGCCCTGGCGGCGGCGAAGCAGTACGCGGCCCGGAAGGGCGCCCGGGACGAAACCTACGCCTGCATCATCTCGGGCGCGAATATGAACTTCGACCGCATCCGCTTCGTCTCCGAGCAGACGGAGATCGGCGAGCAGCGCGAGGCGATTCTCGAATGCCGCATCCCCGAGGTGCGCGGCGCGTTCAAGGCCTTCATCCACCAGATCGGCAAGCGGAGCGTGACGGAGTTCAACTACCGCTACTTCGATTCGGATCGGGCCTATGTGTTCGTCGGCCTTTCGGTCGCCGACCGCGAGGAGACGAAGCGCATCGTCGCGCAGCTGACCGCCGCGAAGATCGGGACGATCGACCTCTCCGACGACGAACTCGCCAAGGAGCACATCCGCCACATGGTCGGTGGGCATACGCGCGGCATCCACGACGAGGTCGTCTACACGTTCGAGTTCCCGGAGCGTCCCGGCGCGCTGATGGACTTCCTTGAGGAGATGTCCGACAACTGGAACATCACCCTGTTCCACTACCGCAACCACGGCGCGGACCACGGGAAGGTTCTTGTGGGGCTGCAGGTTCCGCCGACGGAGCGTCCGGCGTTCCGGCGCGTGCTGCGCAGGCTCGGCTATGCGTTCCGCGACGTTTCGCAGAACAGCGCCTACCGGCTCTTTCTCGGCAACCGCGACTGACGCGAATCCGCTCAGCTGCCGCGATGACGGTCGCGGCAGTCGGCGCAGAAGAATTCAGGGCCGGCCCAGGTTGTCTCCTCGACGCGCCCGCACTGCTTGCAGGTCCGCGTGACGCGCTCGCGCACGAGACGGACCTCTGCGGCGTGGTCGTCGAGCCAGAGAAGGGGGAAGTCGCAGACGCGCGAACGGCCCGCGAGCGAAGCGCCCCCCGCCGGTTCCTTTCCGGTCGCCGTGTGAACGCCGACGATCTGGATGCGCTTGCCCATAAGCCGCACGCGGCGGAGCGCCGGCGCGTAGTCCGGATCGTCGCCGATGATGATGGCAATGTCGAACGCGCCCGGCTGCGCCGCGTAGAACAGCAGGGACGCGGCGAGGGACATCTTGATCCAGTTCTCGTCCGTCCCCACGTTCACTTCGTGGATCTCGGTTTCGTACCCGCAGTCGCGTTCGAGGAAATCGTAGAACGCATCCTGCTTGGACGTGTTGAAGCCGGAACGGGCGGAGGGAATCGTCCCGAAATAGTTCGTCCGGACGAGGGAGATATCCTCATCGAGACGATTCGCCACGTCCTCGCAGAACGTCTTCGGCAGCTTGGCGTAGTCAATCTCGAAATTCTCTTCGCCGAGTTTGGCGAAGAGCGATGTGCGGCTTCGATAGAGCCAGCCGCCATCAACAAAGACCATTGCTTTTTGCGACATATATCGCGCTCCTTGTCGGCGCCCGCCACGGGTGGGCGTCACGGTATCATCTTTATTTTTCAGCGGGAAGTTCAATCAGGAAGGGGATGGTGTCGCCTTCCTTCGAACTCACGTTCAGCGTTTCCGTCTTCTGCTTGTCGGCCGGCTTGGCTTCTGCCTTTGGCGGCTTCTTGGCCTCGACCGGTTGCGGTTTCGCCGCCGCCGGCTTCTTGACCTCGGCCTTCTTGGTCTCGGCGGGTTTCTGTGCAGGCGGCTTCGCGGCCGGCTTCTGATCCGGCTTCTTGGCGACCTGGGGCGCCGGAGCCGAGGCGGGTTTCGGCTGGGGGGCCGGGGCCGACTGGGCAAGCTTGGAGACGGGCGCCTTCTCATCCTCCGCGAAATACGTGATTGGCTTTGCGGTCTTCAGATCGACCGGCTTCGCCTCGATCTTCGGCTTGGAGGGCTTCTCAACCGACGGCTTGGCAGGGGGCTGGACGACGGGCTTGGCCGCCGCAGTGGGGGCGGGCTTCGGCGCGGGCTTTGATGCGGCGGCCGGGGCAGGCTGTGGAAGGGGGGCAGGTCCCCTTTTCGCCGCAGCCGCTTCGGCGGCCTTCAACGCATCTTCACGCGCGTAGTGCTCGGGGTAGAGACGGCGGCGATGCAGCTCGACCTGTTCCTGGCGCAGACGCTCGCGTTCGAGTTTCAATTCCTGTTCGACCTTGAGCTTCTCGCGCTCGGCCCGGATCGCCTCGATGGCCTCTTTCTGGCGATGGAGCTCGTCGCGCAGGCGAATCGTCTCGGGCGACTCGGCGGGCGGCTGGGGAGCGGCCGAAGCGGGTTGTTGACCACCCGTCGAGGAGATGGCGGACGCCAGGCTCTCGATCTTCTCGATGAGCGGCTTCAGCGTGGATTCCTGGGAGGATGCCTGGGCCGGAATCGGCGGCGGCGGCGCCGGCTGGACATTGACGACCGGCTGAGGCGTTGGGGCCGACCGCTCCCGCAGGGCGATGTCGAGCAGTTTGTCGGAGAGCTCCTGGTTCCGCGCGGTGATGGCGGTCATGTTCTGCTGGTCACGGCTGATCACCGCCGCCATGATCACGGAAAACGTGACGACCACGATGACGAGGAGCACGACGAAAAAGGCGGAGAGCCCCAGCATCCGCTTGCGTGAACGCGCCTGTTCGGCTTCGATGTATTCCTGAAAGGCCTTGAGCACGGGAAAGTCGTTCATGCCGTTGGCCTGGTCGAGTAGACTCAATGCGGTCGTCTGTTCGGAACGTGGTGGAATCTTCGAATCCTGATCCTGCTCGTCGCTCATATATAAACCTCGTTTGCTTGGCGAAAATTCTACCAATTACCGCACGCCACCGCAAGCCGAATCGCCAATGGCGTATAATGGGCGTTATGTATACTAGCGTGTTATCGGGCGTTATGGTATACTCCCCCACCATGAATCTGAGTTCAACAGAACCCCTTGCGGCGCGGATGCGCCCGCGTACGCTTGAGGAAGTCGTCGGCCAGCGGCATATCCTTGGCGAGGGAAAACTGCTTCGGCGCGTCATCGAGGCGGACCGTTTGACGAACATCATTCTCTTCGGGCCTCCTGGCTGCGGCAAGACAACGCTCGCGGAGGTGATCGCCAGAACCACGAAGCGCAATTTCGTCCGCTGCTCCGGCGTCGTCTCGAATGTCGCCGACATCCGCAAGGTCTGCGACCGCGCGCGTAACGAACTTGGCGGGCTGGGCACGATTCTGTTTGTGGACGAGATTCACCGCTTCAACAAGGCCCAGCAGGATGTGCTGCTGCCATACGTCGAGGACGGCACGGTCGTGCTGATCGGCGCGACGACCCACAATCCGTCCATGTTCGTGAATACGCCGCTCACGAGCCGGTCCCTCGTCTTCGAGCTCAAGCCGCTGACGCCCGAGGAGACAGGCGAGCTGCTCGACCGGGCGCTTGCGGACCGGGAGCGCGGCTACGGCGAGGTTCCCGTCGATCTGGCCCCCGACGCGCGCCGGTTCCTCGCCGAGATCTGCGACGGCGACGGCCGCCACGCCCTGACCGCCCTGGAGGTCGCCGTTCGCTCCACCCCCCCTTCTCAGGACGGCGTGACGCACCTCACGCTCGACGTCATCCAGGAATGCGTCCAACGCCGCGTCGTCCACTACGACAAGAAGGAAGACGGTCACTACGACACCATCAGCGCCTTCATCAAGTCGATCCGCGGCTCGGACCCCGACGCCGCGATCTACTGGCTTGCGAAGATGCTGGTGGCCGGCGAGGACCCGCGCTTCATCGCCCGCCGCCTTGTCATCTCCGCCTCGGAGGACATCGGCAACGCCGACCCGCGCGGGCTCAGCATCGCCGTGGCGGCCCTGCAGGCCGTCGAGTTCGTCGGCATGCCCGAGGCCCGCATCGCGCTCGCCCAGGCGACGACCTACCTCGCGACGGCACCGAAGTCGAACCGCTCCTACGAGGCCGTCGACAAGGCCCTGCGCGATGTGGAGACGGGAGCCGTCCAGCCGGTGCCCGAACACCTCAAGAACGTCCACGTCAACGGAATCGGCGCCGAACAGCACGAGGCCTACAAGTATCCACACGCCTACAAGGACGCCTGGGTCGAGCAGTCGTATCTGAAGATTCCCAAGACCTACTACGTGCCCTCGGACCAAGGCTACGAAGCCACCATCGCGCGGCGCATGGAACTGCTCAAAGGGGCGTTCTAGCCCCCTTCTCCACCCTTCCGACAGACCCCGAGGGGCCACACGAAAACGAGGAGGCCCCACACGGAGCCTCCTCTTCTTCGTCCACCTACGAGCAGCTGCCTACCGCAGGTAGATGACCGTGTTCGCCGGCTTGAGGTTCTTGAGCATGGCCTTGCCGTTCTCCACCACGACCGTGAAGCCGTCCTCGTAGGGCTGGCCGTCGAGCGTGGCGGTGATGCGCCCTTCGATGCCCTCCACGCCCGTCGCCGCGCCGAGGTCGTACTTCGGCTTGAGCGGACGCTTCTTCAGCGCGATGTGGAGCCTGCCCTTCGAAAGGTCCACGCCGCCATCCGTCCACGTCACGGCCTTGAGGTTCAGGCCGTCGTCCATGGCGAGGTTCCACGTGCCCGTCAGCGCGTACTTGCCCTTGATCACGCCCGTGCCGTTCACCGTGCCGATGATCTCGCACGGCGTATCGCTCGCGTTCGTGAGCGTGGCACCCGCGCCGACGTTCAGCTCGCCGCCGATGAAGCCGTAGGGATCGGCGGTCATCTGGATGCTGCGCTCGTCGAACGGCACCTTCGCCGCGTCCGTCGGACGCTTCACATACAGCGCCGCGCCGTAGTCCGGCACGCCGCTATAGGACCAGCCGCCACTACCGTCGGCGACCGTCACCTTGAACTTGTGCCAGCCGGCGTCGATCTGCGCGGTGCCGCTCTTCGCGCTGTTCCAGGACCCGTTCGAGAACACCGTCTTCCCGTCGATCTTCAGGCCGATGCGGTCGTCGTAGACGCCATCCAGCTCCCACGTGCCGGCGTCCTCCGGCTCGACGTAGGTCCAGCCCGTGTAGCTGTTGAGCGAACCCTTGTTCATGGTCCAGACCGTATCGTGGATGCCCTGCATCGAGTTCGTCACCATCGAGAAGGTGTAGGTGTCGTTCGTGTCCCAGTCGTCCGGCACCGACGCATTCACGTAGCGATGGTTCCAGCGGACCGTCGAGACGGGGCGCATCTTCAGCGTGCGGCTGTTGATCGGCTGGTAGTCCGCCGCCTCGGTGGACGTGCTCGCGCCCTTGCGCCAGCCGGCCGCCATGCCCTTCTCCTTCCACGCCGCAGGATTCGGCCCCGCGCCGCCCGCGTCGTCCATGCCCGTCACGTTGATGCGGTGCCAGCCGACGTCGAGCGCGATCTGGCCGACGCCGACCTTGTTCCACTCCGCGTTGTACGCCACGCGCGTGCCATCGACCACCACGTCGCAGCGGTCGTCGTAGGTCGTGGCGAACGTGTAGGTGTCGGCCTCGGGCACGTAGAACTCGGCCTCGTGGCGGAACGCCGTGTAGAACGGCGTGGTCGTGAGGGTGAGCAGCTTCTGGATGTCCTTCGTGAAGAGACTCGGGAAGACGCCCGCCGCCTGGTAGAACGAGCCCCACGTGAACTCGTTGCCGCTGGCGTCGCCGTTGGCGTTGCAGGCCACGGCGAGACTCGTGTAGTTCGTGCGCGCGCCGATGTCGATCGTCGCCGACGCGCCGTCCGCGAGCGTGAGGCCGCCCGCGAACGCGGCGGCGTTCTTCAGATTCGCCACACCTGCGTTCTCGATCGTCCAGTGCCCCGAGAGGCCGCCCTGCACGTTGTAGTCCGCGACGAAGCTGCCCTCGCCCGTGATCCGCACGTCCGCGTTGCCCTGAAGGGCCGAGCGGAAGTTGACCGTGTAGCCGTTCGTGTCGAGCGTGAACTCCTTCTTCGTCTCGTCGCGCGAGTCGCCCCACGTCTCGAACGTCGCGTACTGGTAGAAGTCGGTCATCCAGTCCGCCATGCTCTTCAGCGTGCCGCCGCC
>JBJEWG010000246.1:0-1583 GCA_051884935.1 Kiritimatiellia bacterium
GACTCGCGCCTGGCGATGACGGCGGCGATCCGCCAGCACTTCGCGGAGCATCCGGAGCACTTCGATCCGCGCCAGTACCTTTCGCCGGCGCGCGACAACATGAAGAAGATGTATATCCACAAGATCGTCAACGTGCTCGGCTCGAACGACAAGCTCTGAGTCGGCCGCGGCGCCCGGGTGCCATGCGCCCGGGCGTTCCCGTTTTCCGCTTTCAATACTAGATCAACTAAGGAAGAGTTACATGGCTAAGAAGATCATGGTCGACGGTAACACCGCGGCCGCCCAGATCGCCTTCGCGTGCAGCGAAGTTGCCGCGATCTACCCGATCACGCCGTCTTCGCCGATGGCTGAGACCTGCGACGAGCTCGCCGCCGCGCGCAGAACGAACATCTGGGGCTCGATTCCCTCCATCGTCGAAATGGAATCCGAGGGTGGCGCCGCGGGCGCGGTCCACGGCTCGCTTACCACGGGCTCGCTCACGACGACCTTCACGGCGTCGCAGGGTCTGCTCCTGATGATTCCGAACATGTACAAGATCGCGGGCGAGCTCGCCCCGACCGTGTTCCACGTCTCCGCCCGCTCGCTCGCGTGCCAGGGCCTCTGCATCTTCGGCGACCAGGGCGACGTGATGGCGTGCCGCCAGACCGGCTTCGCGATGCTCGCCTCCAACAGCGTGCAGGAGGCGCACGACATGGCGATGGTCGCCCATGCGTCCACGCTCGAATCGAAGGTGCCGTTCCTCCACTTCTTCGACGGCTTCCGCACCTCGCACGAAGTCCAGAAGATCGAGGAGATCCCGATGGACGTCATCCGCGAGATGATCGACGACAAGTTCGTCGAGGACTTCCGCAAGCGCGCGCTCGACCCCGAGCACCCGACGATGCGCGGCACGGCCCAGAACCCAGACATCAACTTCCAGGGCCGCGAGAGCTGCGAGAAGTACTATCAGGCCACGCCCGCGATCGTCCAGAAGTACATGGACAAGCTCGCGAAGCTCACGGGCCGCGCGTACAAGCTCTACGACTACGTCGGCGCCCCCGACGCCGAGTACGTCGCCATCGCGATGGGCTCCGGCTGCGACACGCTCCACGAGACGGTCGATGCGCTCGTCAAGGCGGGCAAGAAGGTCGGCCTCGTCAAGGTGCACCTCTACCGTCCGTTCTCGATGAAGGATTTCGTCGGCGCGATTCCCGCCACGGTCAAGTGCATCACGGTGCTCGACCGCACGAAAGAGCCGGGCGCCATCGGCGACCCGCTCTACCTCGACGTCTGCGCCGCGATCGGCCAGGCCAAGCAGGAGGGCATCATCTCCTATGCGTACCCGAAGGTTCTCGCCGGCCGCTACGGCATTGGCTCCAAGGACTTCACGCCGCAGATGTGCGCGAACATCTACGCGAACATGGCCGCCGCGAAGCCGGTTGACCATTTCGTGGTCGGCATCGTCGATGACGTGATGAACCGCTACATCCTCGGCGACGAGGGCTTCGTCGTTCCGAAGGGCGACCGCAAGGAGTGCATGTTCTGGGGTCTCGGCGCGGACGGCACGGTCGGCGCGAACAAGAACTCCATCAAGATCATCGGCA
>JBJEWG010000247.1:0-7831 GCA_051884935.1 Kiritimatiellia bacterium
ACGAAGAAGCGCGAGCGCATCATGAAGATCGTGCGCCTCTTCGCCGACCAGCAGATCGAGGTCGATCAGCTTTCCGCCGGCGACATCGGCGCCATCGTGGGACTTAAGGAGTGCACGACGGGCGACACGCTCTGCGCCGAGATGAAGCCGCTCTACCTGGAGCGCATCACCGCGCCGCAGCCCGTGATGTTCATGGCCATCGAGCCCAAGAGCGGGGCGGACAAGGACAAGCTCGTCGCGTCGATGGAGCAGCTCGCCGCCGAGGACCCGACCTGTCAGGTGCGCCAGGACGAGGAGACGGGGCAGACGATTCTCTCCGGTATGGGCGAGCTGCACCTCGAAATCCTCGTGGACCGCCTCAAGCGCGAGTTCAAGTGCGCCGCGAACGTCGGTAAGCCGATGGTCAGCTACGTCGAGACGGTCACCACACCCGCGCTGCGCGAATTCACCTTCGACCGCGAACTCGGCGGCAAGCGCCACGCGGTGACGCTCGCAATCGAGGTCAAGCCCCTCGAACGCGGCGCGGGCGTGCAGGTTGACGTCTCGCGCGACTTCAAGAACACGATCCCTGACCCGAAACTCGCCGACGTCGTCGTCCAGGGCCTACGCGACGGCATCTCGACGGGCGTGCTCGCGCGCTTCCCGATGACCGACCTCGCCGTGACGGCCGTGCGCTGCGTGCTGATCGATCCGGAAGTCTCGGACGAGATCGCCTTCCGCAGCGCGGCGGTGATGGGCTTCCGCGAGGCCGCCGAGGCCGCCGCGCCCGAATTCCTCGAACCGATCATGAAGCTTGAGATCACCACGCCGCCCGAAAGCGTGGGCGAGGTGCTGGGCGACCTGAACGGCCGCCGCGGCACGGTGCTCGACATGGAACAGCGCAGCGACATGCAGATTGTCCACGCCCGCGTTCCCATGGCGCAGATGTTCGGCTATTCGACGGCGATCCGCTCCCTCACGAAGGGCCGCGCCTCCTACTCGATGGAGCCGAGCGACTTCGCGATCGTGCCGAAGGCCGTCCGCGAGGAGATTCTCTCGCGATGAGCAATCCATTTCTCCGCCTCGGCGAGTTCCCCGATTTCCCGAACCTGACGCCGGCGGCGGCCAACGAGGCGCTGCCGCGCCTGTTGGCGGATGCGCGGACGCGAGTCGATGCGCTTGAGAAGACGGCGACGCCCGACTGGGAGGGTTTCGTCCGCGCGCTTGACGACGCACAGCGTCCGCTCTTCGAGGCGTGGGGCATCGTCTCGCACATGCAGAGCGTCTGTAATTCCGACGCCTGGCGGAAAGTCGAGGAGGCGCATCAGGGCGACATCGTCGCGTTCTCCCTGCGCGTGGGGCAGTCCCGCCGTTTCTACGAGCTGGCGAAGGCCCTCCGCGCGAAGTTGTCCGACCCGACCCGTCTTCGCATTCTCGACAAGATGATCCAGGGCGCCGAGCTTGCGGGCGTGGCGCTCGAAGGCGAGAAGCAGGCGCGCTTCAACGAGATTCAGGCGGAGCTGGCGAAGCTCTCCACGGACTTCCACAACCACGTGCTCGACGCGACGAAGGGCTTCTCGCTGATGTTGACGACGCCCGTCGAGGTCGAGGGTCTGCCCGCCCAGCTGAAGGCGATGATGGCCGGCGAGAACGACCCGCAGAAGGGCCCGTGGAAGGCGACGATCGAGGACGCGGTCTATGTGCCGTTCATGAAGCATTCGCGCAACCGCCCGGTGCGCGAGGCCCTGTTCCGCGCCCGCGCCACGCGCGCCGCCGCGGGGGGCCTGGACAACACGCCGCTCATCACGCGCATCCTTTCGCTGCGGCGCGAGCTGGCGACTCTGCTCGGCTTCGCGAACTACGCCGCGCTCTCCCTCGCCTCGAAGTCGGCCCCCTCCGTCGCCGCCGTCGATGCGATGATCGACGCGCTCGCCGCCGCCTCGCGCCCCGTCGCCGAGAAGGAGGACGCCGCCCTCGCCGCGTTCGCCGCCGCCAACGGCTTCACCGGCCGGCTTGAGCCGTGGGACAAGGCGTTCTGGAGCGAGCGCCAGCGCGAGGCCCTCTATTCCTATTCCGAGGAGGAGCTTTCGCGCTACTTCGATCTGCCGGTCGTCCTGAGGGGCCTCTTCGATCTCGCGTCGCGCCTCTTCGGCGTCTCGGTGGAACAGGTGATCGACCCCGTGCCCGTCTGGCACGCAGACGTGCGCCTCTACCGTGTGCGGAACGCGGCGGGCGATGCGATCGCACACTTCTACTTCGACCCCTACTCGCGCCCCGCCACCAAGAGCGGCGGCGCGTGGATGAACGAGTTCCGTTCGCGCGAGCTGCGCCCCGACGACACCCTGCGCCGCCCCCTCGCCGTCGTCTGCTGCAATCAGGCCCTGCCGGACGCCAATGGCCGCGCGCTCATGCGCTTCTCGGAGGTGGAGACGCTCTTCCACGAGTTCGGCCACGCCCTGCAGCAGATGCTCACGACGGTGGACGACGTGGACGCGGCGGGCCTCAACCTCATCGACTGGGACGCCGTCGAAGTCGCCTCGCAGTTCATGGAGAACTGGTGCTACGACGCGGCGACCCTGAGGTCCTTCGCCCGCCACGTCGAGACGAACGAGCCGATCCCGGCGGCCCTGCTCGCGCGCCTGCGCGCCGCGAAGAACTACCGCGCCGCCAACGCCTCGCTGCGTCAGCTCTCGTTCGCGAAGGTGGATATGGCCCTGCACGTCGAGCCGGTCGCCGACCCGAACGCGCTCAAGGAGCAGGTCTTCGCCACGTATACGCCCAATGCGTCCGTGCCCGAGGACCGCTTCCTCAACGCCTTCACGCACATCTTCGCCGGTGGCTACGCCGCAGGCTACTATGGCTACAAGTGGAGCGAGGTGATGAGCGCGGACGTCTTCGGTGCCTTCGAGGAGGCGGGCCTTGAGAACGAGGCGGCCGTCCGCCGCGTGGGGCGCCGCTACCGCGAGACGTTCCTCGCGCTGGGCGGCAGCGTGGACCCGATGGAGGTCTTCCGCCGTTTCCGTGGCCGTGCGCCCTCCATCGAGGCGCTGCTGCGGCAGACGGGCCTGAAGTGACGGGATCGCCCGGCCACCTGATTTAACTCCGAGCGTTTGCAAAGGGGCGGGCGCACCTGCTACGGGACTACGGGGGAACTTCCGAGCAGGGCCTCGGCGATACGGACGGTGCGCATCGCATCCCTGGCGTAGAAGTCGGCGCCGATCGCGTCGGCGTATTCCTGCGTGACGACGGCGCCGCCGACCACGACCTTGCAGGGGAGTCCCGAGGTCCTGATCTGGCGGATCGTCTCCTCCATCGCGCCGACGGTCGTCGTCATCAGCGCCGAGAGCCCGACGAGCCCGGCCCGTGCCTTGCGTGCGGCCTCGACGATCGTTTCCGGCGGGACGTCCCGGCCAAGGTCGATGACGTCAAAGCCGTAGTTTTCGAGCAGGGCCCGCACGATGTTCTTGCCGATGTCGTGGATGTCGCCCTTCACGGTGGCGATCACGATGGGCGCGCGGCCCGATCCCCGGTCGGTCCGGGCGCCCGACCCGGCAAGCGACTGGCGCACGACGGCGAAGGCCTCGCCGGCGGCGTCGGCGGCCATCAGGAGCTGCGGCAGGTAGACGGCGCCTTTCTCGAAGCCGCGGCCGACTTCCTCAAGCGCCGGGACGATGCCGTCCTCGATGACGGACATGGGGGGCCTGCCGCCGGCGATTGCCGCCGTGGCGGCTGCGCGGGCGTCGAGCCTGAGCCCGCGGCGAATGGCCGCCGAGAGGTCGGACGACGCGGAGCTCTCGCCGCGGGCGGGAGGCTGGGTGGCGACCGCGGCGTTCTTCGCAATCCAGCGTCCACAGGCCGGGTCGCGTCCGAGCAGGACGTCCTCGGCGGCCGGGTCGATCTCGTCCCTTATCAACGCCGGATTCGCGATGGCGGCCGACAGTCCGGCGCGTTTGGCCAGGGCGTACATCGTGTTGTTGAGCACGGGTCGGTTGGGGAGGCCGAACGAGACGTTGGAGACGCCGAGCACGGTGTTGACGCCGAGTTCGTCCGTCAGGCGGCGGACGGTCTCAAGCGTGACGCGGGCGGCGGCCGGGTCGGAGCTGACGGCGAGCGTGAGCGCATCGAAGACGAAGTCCGCCTTCGTGAAGCCGTATCTCGCGCCTTCGTCGAGGATTCTCCGCGCGATGGCCAGGCGCCCGTCGCTCGTCGGCGGGATGCCGGTCTCGTCCAGGCAGAGCGCGACGATCGCGCCGCCGTACTTTCGGACGAGCGGGAAGACCGCGTCCATTGACTCGCGCCTGCCGTTCACGGAATTGACGAGTGCCTTGCCGTTCACCTGCCGAAGGGCGCGGGCGAGCGCCTCGGGGGCGGCGGTGTCGATTTGAAGGGGACACGTCACGACGCCCTGCACGGAGGAGATCGTCGCATCGAGCAAAGCGGCTTCGTCGAGGCCGGGGACGCCGCAGTTGACGTCCAGCATCCGCGCGCCGGCATCGACCTGCCGGACGGCCTCGCGCAGGATCAGCGCCGTATCGCCGCGGGCGTAGGCCTCCTTCAGCGCCTTCTTGCCGGTCGGGTTGATCCGCTCGCCGATGATAAGCCCCTCGTGGGGCCGCAGGACGACGGCGTCCGTCCCGGAGGAGACGGCGGTTCGCGGCGTGTGGCCCGTCGTGCGCGGCGTGTGGCCCGTCGTGCGTGGAATCCGCGCGGCCACGGCGGCGATGTGTTCCGGCGTGGTGCCGCAGCACCCGCCGACGATGGCGGCGCCGGCGGCCACGAGCCGTTCGACGCTTGCCGCGAAGGCGGCGGGGCCGACGGAGAAGACGGTCCTGCCGTCAACGACGGCGGGCAGCCCGGCATTGGGCTTGACGACGATCGGCCGGGTCGAGACCTTCGCCAGCCGTTCGACGAACGGCAGCATCTGGTCGGGGCCGAGCCCGCAGTTGAAGCCGTAGGCGTCCACGCCGAGCGATTCGAGCAGGACGGCCACGCATTCGACGGAGCCGCCGGTCAGCAGCTTGCCGTCCGCCCCGAGGGAGACCGTGGCGATGACCGGAAGGTCGCAGTTCTCCTTCGCGGCGAGGACGGCGGCCTTGAGCTCCCGGACGTCGCTCATCGTCTCGACGGCAATCAGGTCGGCGCCGGCGGCGACGCCGTGGCGAACCGCCTCGGCGAACGCGCCGACGGCTTCGTCGAAGGCGAGGTCGCCGGCCGGCTGCAGGAGCCTGCCCGTGGGGCCGAGATCCAGCGCGACGCGGACCGACGCCTTCCTGGCGCAGGCGACGGCGGCGCGGATGACGGCCTCCGGCGAATGCCGCCCGTGGTACTTGAGGCGGTTGGCGCCGAAGGTGTTGGCGTAGACGATCGTGGCGCCGGCGGCGGCGTAGGCCCGATGGATCGCCGTGATGTCCGCCGGACGGTCGATGGACCAGTCTTCGGGGGATTCGCCGGGGACGAGCCCGCGGGACTGAAGAAGCGTCCCCATGCCGCCGTCGAGGAAAAGGATGTCGTCAGTGAAGTTCATGTCGTTATCTCGCAGATGGCGGTGACGCTCTTGCTGGGCACGAGCAGGTCGGACGCGGTGAGGGAGACGCCGAGCAGCCTGGTCGCGTCGAGCCGCACGATGATCTCGCGGCTGACCGCCAGGGGCATGTCGCCGTAGCCGGGCGACCGCCGCGGCCGCAGCGTCCGCCCGCTTCGCTCGATCGCCGCGCGGGCGGCGGCCTCCACGGCGTCCATCTCCCGTTCGACGGCGTCGAGGCCGATCTGCTGGGAAAGGTAGGCGTCGGCCGCGCTCAGAATCGAGAGCCGCCGCTGCCAGGTGTCGAAGCCCGTGCCGAGCGTGCCGCAGAGAAAGCAGACGGGCCTTCCGTTCCAGACGGTCTCCGTCCAGAGGGACCGCGCGCGGATGGGGGCCTCGCGCGCGAGTTCGCGGCGGCGTTCGCCGGCTTCAGGCGAGAAGGCCATGGAGGTTGCGCATGATGCGGCTGGCGATTTCGGGGCGGTTCATCGTGTAGACGTGCACGTGGTTGACGCCGTTCGCGAAGAGGTCGATGATCTGCTCGGTCGCGTAGGCGACGCCGGCATCCAGCATCGCGGCGGGACTGTCGCCGAAGCAATCGACGATGGCGCGGAAACGCGGCGGCAGCGTCGTGCCGGAGAGCTTGCAGATGCGGTCGATCTGCCGCCCGTTGGCGACGGGCATGATGCCGGCCAGGATGGGGATCGTCACGCCGGCCGAGCGGAGGCGCGCGAGGTAGTGGAAGTAGACGTTGTTGTCGAAGAACATCTGCGTGGTGAGGAAGTCGAGCCCGGCATCGACCTTCTCCTTCAGGTAGGCGATGTCGTCCGCAAGATGGGGACACTCCGGATGCCGCTCGGGATAGCAGGCACCGCCCAGGCAGAAGCCGGACGGACGCAGGGCGCGGATCAGATCGACGGCGTGCGCGAAATCCGTCCTGCGGCGCGACGCGGGGTCCGTGCCGGGCGGATAGTCGCCGCGCAGACAGAGGATGTTCTCGATCCCCTTGTCGCGGAAGTCCCGGATCGCGTCCGCGATTCGGTCGCGCGACGAGGTGATGCAGGTCAGGTGGGCGAGCGCGGGAACGCCGCAGTCCTCCTGGACGAACCGGGCGATGGCGCCGGTGTTGGCGCCGGTCGTCCCGCCGGCCGCGCCGTAGGTCACGGAGATGAAGGACGGGCGCTCGGCGGCGATTCGGCGCACGACGTCCTTCGTGCGTTCGAGCGCGGCCCGCGCCTCGGCCTCGCCGATCTGGGGATCGGGACGCTTGGGGGGAAATATCTCGAATGAGATGGACGGTTTGTCGGTGGACAGGATATCGCGGATCTTCATTTGCGTGATTCAGATTATAGCATATCTTCTTCCATTGGCGGCGCGGCGTGTTTCGCCAGTAGAAGACCGGCCGACGCGCATTGCGCGGGCGCGGGGTGGTCTAGGAGGGGCGGGCCGGTGGTGCGCATCACACGGTCGAGTGGTCTGCATCACTTCGGTCAAACGACAGGGAGATTTGGGGCTGGATTGCGCAAGTGATTGAATTCAGTTGCGCAACCAAATTCATTCACTTGCGCAACTGAATTTGTTTGGTTGCGCAACCAAAGTCGGGATGACGGGGAGATTTTCCGCTGGGTCGGTGATGATCTGCCGTTTCGTCGGGAGGGGAAGCGCGCACCCTCCGGCATCATCCGCGTGGCCGCACGGCGGTGGCGGGGATTGGGATAGGAGCGGGCGAACGTAGATTCTTCAACATATCTTCAAATTCCGATTGGCAAAAAAAAAAAGCATTTAGACTGTTTTTTGGACTGGCGGAAGACCGTGTGCTTTCGCGTTGTTGTGGTTGTCGCATCCTGAATTGTATAAAAGGAGAGTCGTCGGATGAAACGAATGTGTTGGACGTTGGCCGGGTTGCTCGCGTGCGCAGTCTGGGCGGAGGACGCCTGGATTCAGACGGACGGGACGCAGTATCTCGACACGGGGTTCAGGCCCTCGCCGAAGACGAAGATCGTGGCGGACTACGCCTTCACGGCGGTGACGCCCACGCAGCAGCGCGTGTTCGGTGTTCAGGCGCCCGGACGGGGCCTGGCGTTCACCCACTACATCAACGGCGGCGGGAACTACGCCTGGGCGTTTCAGGACAACGACGGCAACTGGCAGAACACCGGCGTCCCGGCGACGACGGACCGGCGGCGTGTCACGCTGGACGGCCCGGGCAACCTGTTCTCGCTCGAAAACTGGCAGGGGGACGGGACGTGGGTGAAGGCGCGTGGCGACATGAAGATCACGACGACGCTCTCCCTGCGGGGCCTCGCCTGCGTGTTCGGCACGATCGAGGTG
>JBJEWG010000248.1:0-1576 GCA_051884935.1 Kiritimatiellia bacterium
GGTCGAGTCGGCGCCGCCCGAGACGGCGAGGCCGATCCGGTAGCGGTGCGCGCGGGGCGTGGGACGGGCGGCGGTCAATCGCGCGTGACCTTCACGTTGCGGAACATGTGCGGGTTGGGCGAGAGGCGAAGGGGCTTGCCGCTCGCCGTCGTCACGTTCTTCAGCACGACCTCCTCCGTGAGCTGGTAGGGATAGGTCTCCACGTAGTCGGCGGAGGTGTTCGCCTTGTTGAAGTTCGCGAAGATGAAGGGGCCGTCGTACGCGCGGGGGTGGTTCGAGTCGTCGATGCGGAGGCCGTCGAAGACGATGCGGCGCGGCATGTGGCAGACGTAGCCGAAGTCGTGCTTGCCGGTATACTGCCCGCCGATCAGGCTGCCGGTCGCCGGACGGCCGCAGGCGGGCCGGAACGTGCAGTTCCGCACGATGAACTCGCCCTCCCAGGTGCTGCCGTAGTCGCCGCGCAGGTTGAAGAAGGTGCCGCCGCAGACGGTGGAGTTCTCCACGGTGAAGGTGCCGAAGCCGATGGCGTTGATGCCCATGTAGCCGAGCGTCGAGTTGCGGATGGTGGCGTTGGCCACGCCCATGTGCGCGTCGAAGCGGGAGAACGTGCAGCCGTCGTAGAGGAGGTTCTTGCAGTAGTTGGAGCCGAGCAGCCCCCAGTAGGCGCGGTCCCGGATGTCCGTCGTCTGGCGGCAGTCGATGAACGAGACGTTCACGGCCGCGTTCACGCTGAGGTCGTAGGACCCCATCGAGACGGGCACGCCGGCGGAGCCGATGGTGACGTAGGTCTTGTGGGCGGTGAACACGCAGCCCGTCACTGTCACGTCCGCGCACTGCGAGATGGCGAGGAACCCGCCGTAGGGCGCGCCGTGGTCGAGCTCGCCCGTGACCTCGTGGCGCAGCCCCTCGATGCGCACGTTCGAGCGGCGGATGGTGAAGTTGCGCCCGTAGTAGGTGTACTTCGACTCCGCCTGGTTGGCGATGGTGGTGAAGACGCCGCCGCGAATCACGAGGGGCCGCGCGTCCACGGGGTGGGCCGTCATGCCGGTGACCTGCTCGAAGTCCCAGACGATCGGCGCGCGCGGGTCAACGGCGCCGTCCGCGCCCACGAGGATCACCTCCTCCTGCGCGCTGCCGTTGTTCTGGTTGGCGCCGAAGCGGATATAGCGCTTCTTCTTGTGGTTCTTGACGACGACGAGGCTCGGGGCGTCCAGCTTCACGCCGATGTTCGCCTGGCCGCGCGCGAGCGTGGCCACGCCCGTGACGCCGTGGGCCGCGCGCGAGGGGGAGATCGCGAAGATGGCGTGGTGGCGGTTGGCGGCGGTGACCTTGGAATCGTCGATGATGAACTTCGCGGTGCCGAAGTCAACGTCCGTCTTCACGACGGCGCTCGTCGTGCCGGGGCCGATGTAGTAGGTCCTGCCGTCGCCGGCGCGCACGGGCACCCCGCGCGCGTTCGCGGCGGCGTGCGCCTTCACGATCGCCGCCTGGTCGTCGGTCTTGCCGTCGCCGACGGCCCCGAACTCCTCATAGGTCACGAAGTCGCCGGCGCGCGCGCACGCGCACGCCACCAGCA
>JBJEWG010000249.1:0-7751 GCA_051884935.1 Kiritimatiellia bacterium
CTGTCGGCCGGCGGGCAGCTCGACGTCGCCGACGTGCCCCCGCAGATGCAGCCCTCCGCCGCGCAGGGCCCCCTCTCATCCGACGTCACGCTCAACGAGAACGAGCGCGCGCAGATATTCGCCGTCCTCAAGGAGGTCGGCGGGAACCGGTCGCGCGCGGCCCAGGCGCTTGGCATCTCGCGCCGCACGCTCTACCGCAAACTCAGCGACTACGCAAAGGAAGAAGGAGCCACGCCATGAAGCGCTTCACCCTCGCCGCGCTCGCCTTCGCCGCCATGATCGCGTGCGCGGAGCCAGCCAGCGAATACAAGGTCTGCCCCGTTTGCCGGGGCAGGCGCGCCCTCTCCCTCACGCCGCCCAACATGGGGCAGTACGACGGCGAGATCGGCGTCACGCCCGGCAAGCCGTTCACCACCCACCGCTGGGACACGAAGATCGACCGCTGCCCGATCTGCGACGGCACCGGGCGACAGGAGAAGTACCGGACGCGCGTGCCCGCGCCGAAGCCCGAAGAGGTGGAGGACCGCGAGAAGTGCCCCGCCTGCCGCTGGTCGGGGGTGACCGCCTGCAAGAAATGCATGGGCACGGGCCTGCAGAGCTGCCGAGACTGCAAGTCCGGCTCGCGCGGCGGAAAGCCCGGGTGGATCAAAACCGAGAAGCGGACGGCCGGCGCCAGTTCGCGGCATACGAAGATCATCGTCTCCCCCTGCGGCACCTGCCAGGGGATCGGCAAGGTCGTGTGCCCCGACTGCCTCGGGAAAGGCGCGGTGCCCTGCCGCAAGTGTCAGGGTGAAGGCTCGCTTCCGAAGAAGGAAAGGCGCTGAGATGGCATCCGCCCCCGGCGAGAAACTCCGGGAGACCCCGCCCAATATCACCTTCCTCCGCTTCGACGAGATCATCGGCCGCGGCGGGATGTCCGTCGTCTGGCGCGCCTGGCACAAGGAGCTCAAGCGCTGGATCGCGGTGAAGGTGCTCGACCCGAACTTCGCGACGACGGGGGCGGAGGTGCGGCAGTTCATGATGGAGGTGCGCACGATGACCGACCTCCACCACCGCGGCATCGTCCAGGGCTATGGCGCGGACTGCGCCGACGGGCGCTACTACTTCCTCATGGAGTACGTCGATGGGTATACCTTCGATTCGCTGCTCACGCGCAAGCGCCGGATATCCCCAACCGACGCGCTCATCATCTGCGAATCCGTCGCGGACGCCATGAAGTACGCCTGGGACACGGCCGGCATCACCCACTGCGACATCAAGCCCGGCAACATCATGGTCGCCCAGGACGGCACCATCAAGGTCATGGACCTCGGCCTCTGCCAGTCCACGGCGGTCCTCCGTCCAGAGGGAGAGTCGGAGGAGGTCGTCGGCACGCCGGCCTACATCAGCCCCGAGCAGATCTATGGCGACGTGCCGCTCGACTGCCGGGCCGACATCTACTGCCTCGGCGCCACGCTCTACCACCTTGTCACGGGGCGCATCCTCTTTCCACTGCCGTCCAACGACGACATTCTGCGCGCGCACGTCGATTCCGACCAGCGCGCGCCGGACCCGCGCCGCTTCAATCCGGCCGTCTCCGAGTCGTTCGTGCGCCTTCTCGCCGGTATGCTCGCCAAGGACCGCGAGGAACGCTACCAGACGTGGGGCGACGTCCTCACGGCGGCGCAGATCGTCGATGCCGGCGGGGCCCTCCCCCCTCTCCCGAAAGCCTACGCCACCAGCGTCGCCATCGACGGGGACTAGATCGGCATCAGCCGGGCCAGCAGCGCAATCGCCGCCGTATCCGTCCGCAGAATGCGGGGGCCGAGCGGCAAGCGCCTGAAGGCGTGGCGTTCAAGGCGCGCGACTTCCTCGTCCGTCCACCCACCCTCGGGCCCGATCGCGACGACCCGGCGCGGTGCGTTCGGCTGTGGCGCGGGCACGTCGCCGCGCGTTCCGTAGGGATGCGCCACAATCCGCTCCGGTTGGTCCGCGAAGTCCGCCTCGAAGCGCCCCGTCTCGAAATAGCGCCGAAAGCTCCGCTCGATCTGGATCGTCGGAAGCGCCGTCGTCCCCGCCTGCATGAGGCCCTCCAGAAGAAGCGGGCGGTGTACCTCCTCCCGAAGGAGCTGCGCCCCCCAGAAGGCCTTCTCCACCTTCTCCGCGCCCACGAGCACAATGCGCCCCACGCCCATCTGCACCAGCTGCGGCAGCAGGCGCTTCAGCGCGCGCGGCCGCGGAGGCGCGAGAATCAGATCGACCCACGGCGCCGGGGCGGCAAGCGTATGGGAACAGCGCACCATAATGCGCCCCTGGGCGAGCCCCGTCGCGGGGTCCGGCGGCAGAGGCTCAATCGCCTCGATCACCGACGTGCCGATCAACCCGTTGACGATGCCGGTCTTGAGCGTCTGCCCCACGGAGCCGTGCAGAACGTTCAGCACATGCTCCGCACGCACGCCGCCGAAGGTCGCGCACGAGCCGGCGACTTCGCCGGGCTCTAGCAGGATGCGGTTCATTTCTCCTTCGGCGTCACCCAGGAGATGCTCTTGTACCGCGCGTCGAGGATCTCGTTGGCGACGGCGAGCACGTCGTCCGCAGTCACCGCGGTGATGCCCCTCACGATGTCCTGAGGGTCGCGCACGTCGCCGTAGGTTAGAACGTAGTTCCCGAAGAAGAACATGCGCGCGCGCTGGTTTTCAAGGCCGAGGCGGAAATTGCCCAGCAGATAGTCCTTCGTGCGGCGCATCTCGGCGGCGGAGGGCCGCCGGGCGCGGATGCGGGCGAACTCCCGCTCGATCGTCGCCAGGGCCGCATCCACGCGCGCCGTGTCGAGGCCGGCCGTCACTACCCAGCCGCCGACGTCCTCGAAGAACTGGAGCTGGGAACGGATGTCGTAGCTCAGCCCCCGCTTCTCGCGGACGCTCTGGAAGAGGCGCGAGCTCATCGTGCGCCCCATCAGGCAGTCGAAGACGTTCGCGGCGTATTTCCTCCGATCCGGCGCATGGGCGCCAAAGCAGCGGAATCCCAGGGCGAGCTGGACCTGCTGCACGTCGCGCGTGGCACGGATCTCGCGCAGCGGCAGCGGACGCGCCCGAACGGGCGTGAACGGGAGCGGTTCGCCGCCGGCGAGGCCCCCCAGCGCGTCCGTCACCAGCTTCACGGCCACATCGTGGTCGAAGCGCCCGGCCACCACGGCGCAGGTCGCCCGGGGGACATACGCGCGGCGAATGTAGTCCCGCAGCATCTTCGGCGTCATCGCGTTCAGCGTCGCCGCGTCGCCGGCAATCGGAAGCCCCACAGCGTTCTTCGGGAAGAGCGCGCGGGAGAGATTTTCGCTCGCGACCGAGTCGGGCTCGTCCGCGTACATCTTGATCTCCTCAAGCACAACCCCGCGCTCGCGCACGAACTCGGCGTCCGGAATCGCCGGATTGGCATACATGTCGGAAATCACATCCACCGCCGTCGCGAGGCGGTCATACGGCATATGCGCGAAGAAGCAGGTCGATTCCTCGGATGTGTAGGCGTTGAAATTGCCGCCGTGCCCCTCGATCGCCGTCGAGATGTCGAGCGCGCTGCGCGTCTTCGTGCCCTTGAAGAGCATATGCTCGATGAAGTGCGAGATGCCGGCGAGCGCGGGGGGCTCGTGGCGCGAACCACTTGCGACGAACAGACCGAAGCACACGCCCTCGACGTGGTCGTCGGGCACGAGAACCAGCTTCAAGCCATTTGCGAGAACTTCAAGAGATGCCGTCGGGAGCATTCAACCCTCCGCGGCCAGGTTCATCTCCCCCACCGTCGTGCGGCCGTCGTAGAGGGCCTTGCCGACAATGGCGGCGCGCAGATTCGGCTTCGCGAGCGCCATCAGGTTCCGAACGTCCTTCGGGGACGAGACGCCACCCGAGGCCGTGATCTGGCAAGTCGGCGCCGCATCGCAGATCGCGGCCATTTGTTCGAGGTTCGGTCCCCCCAGCATGCCGTCTGTCGCCGTATCGGTGTAGATGATCGTCCTCACGCCAATCGCCGCCACGGCCTTCGCGAGGTCAGTTGCCCGCACCTCGGTCGTCTTCACCCAGCCGCGCGTCTGGACGAAGCCGCCGCGGGCGTCGATCCCGACGGCGATCCTGTCGCCGTACTGCTCGATGGCGCGTGTGAGGAATTCAGGGTCCTCCAGAGCCGCAGAGCCGATGATCGCGCGCGCGGCGCCGGCTTCGATCACGGCGGCGAGGGCCTCGGGCGTGCGGAGGCCGCCACCCACCTCAACGGGCCCCCCGAAGGCCGAGATGATCTCGCGGATCACCTCGGCGTGCCGCGGCGTGCCCGCGAACGCGCCGTCGAGATCGACGACGTGTAGCTCGCGGCCGCCCTGTTCACGCCAGTCGCGCGCCTGCGCGGCGGGATCGTCGTTGTATGCCGTGACGGCATCCGCGCGCCCCTGGCGCAGACGCACGCAGACGCCGCCCTTCAAGTCAATAGCTGGTAGAATGACCATTATTCGTGTTCCGCTTCCTTTCAACTCGCTCCCCTGCCCGCCCTCTCAACCCCTCAGTTTCTCGATGTCCCAACCCGGTTCATACGCACGCGTCCAGAACTTCCAGGCTGCGGAGTCGGCCGTCGCGGGGCGGCCCGTGGCGGGGTCAATGTGGATGGCCTCGCCCGTCAACAGCGAGACGTTGCCAAGCTCCGTGAGCAGGTTGGACTTGACGGCGACGTCAATCGGCGCGGCGGTGCGCAGATCGTTCGCCCGCACGCAATCGACGAAACGCCGCAGATGCCACTGATCAATCTGCTGCGTGGGGTTGGAAAGGCGGTTGTCGCCCAGCTGCGCGGCGGGGTCGGCGGCGCCGGCCTCCCACTTCTGAATCTCCCGCCTGCCCGTGCGGTCGTAGTGGACGGCCTCGCCGCGCGGGCCAAACAGCACCAGCCCGTCGTCGCAGTAGACAAGGCACCCGGCCCACAGCCCCATAAACGGCAGCGCGCCCGAATGGGAGCATCCCTCCCACGTCAGATACTTCCTGCCGGGGAACTGAACCGTGAGCATGTGCGTATCCTCGAACTCGAAATCCTCCCCCTCATGGAAGAGATGCGCGCCCCCCGCATACACACGCTCCGGCCACTCGGCGCCAAGCGCCCAGCGGGCGATGTCAACGAAGTGAAGCCCGTTGTTCGGGAGGTCGCCCGTGCCGTAGCCACGGAAGAAGCGCCAGTTGTAGTGGACGATGTTCGAGCGGTATTGCGCGCGCGGCGCACAGCACTGCCAGAGGTCCCAGTCCAGCCACTCGGGAACCGGCGCCGGCTTCACGCCCCGAATCGCAGGGCGGTCGCTCATGCACCAGCACTTCGCCCATCGCGCTCCGCCGAGCCGCCCCGACCGAATCAGCTCCACGCCCTTCTGCGTCGCGTAGCTCGACCGACGCTGCGTGCCGAGCTGGAAGACGCGCCCCGTCTTCTTCTGGACCTCGCGGAGCACTTCGGCCTCGCGGGCCGTGACGCCGATGGGCTTCTCGTGGTAGAGGGCCTTGCCGGCCCTCATCGCCGAGGCGCCGATGTAGACATGCGAATGATCCGGGGTGGCGACGAGGACGCCGTCGATGGAGGGGTCCGCCAGCACCTCTCGAAAATCGCGCACCCGCTTCGGGTCGTTCCCCGCCATGCGCTTCACTTCGGCCGCCGCGTAGTCGAGCGCCGTGCGATCGACGTCGCACACGCAGGCGACCTCACACCCCTTCAGTTCGCAGGCGCGGCACATGATCTGATACCCGCGGCCGCGGAACCCCTTGGAGTCCACGACGAAACCGGCGCCGTGGTCGGCCGTGCGCGCGCAGCCAATCACGGCCAGACGCACGCGGTTCGACGGCGCATCCGCGCCAAACGCCCGGCCCGCCGCCGCAATCGCGAACGCGCCCTTGAGAAAAGTCCGTCTTCTCTGAACCATCACCTTCCCCCTTTCTCTGAATCTGGTGGACCCGGCGGGACTTGAACCCACGACCTAGAGATTATGAGTCTCCAGCTCTGACCGACTGAGCTACGGGTCCATCGAAAAAACGGCGGCATTATACCAAACGCGAGAGAGGCGGACAAGGTGACAATCATCCTTTGGCGCGCGGATGCGCCTTCATGTATTCGTCCTTGAGCCGCTCGATCGAGACGTGGGTGTAGATCTGCGTCGTCGCAAGGGAGGCGTGGCCCAACATCTCCTGCACGCTGCGAAGGTCGGCCCCGCCGTCGAGCAGGTGCGTCGCGAAACTGTGGCGCAGCTTGTGGGGCGAGAGGTCGACGGGGAGGTCCGCCGCGGCGAGCCACACCTTCATGCGGCGCTCGACGTCGCGCGGGGTGAGAGGCCGCCCCTTCTCGTTCAGGAAGAGCGCCGTCGGGTCGGCGCCGCCGTCGGGCCACAGATCGTCCGCCTTCGCACGCACGTTCCGCAGGGTCCTCAAGGCGGGCTTGCCAAGGATGCAGAGCCTCTGCCGGGCCCCCTTCCCCGTGACGACCACGCCGCCGTTCGAGAAGTCGATCTGATGCCAGACGAGCGGCGTGACTTCGGAAACGCGGCAACCCGTCGAATACAGAACCTCGAAGACGGCGGCGTCCCTCAGATGAATGTATTCCTCCATGGGCGTGAGGACCTGCCTCGCCTTCCGCCTCATCCGCAGATCATCCAGAGGCGCGGCCAGAAAACGGTTCACCTCGTCGATGGTCAGCACCCGGGGCAGCGGATTCGGCAGCTTCGGCCCCCGAATCCCCAGAAACGGATTCGACGAAACCAGCCCCTCGCGCACGAGAAACTTGAAGAAGGAGCGCAGCGACGCGAGCTTGCGGCGCGACGTCGTGGGCCGCGCGCCGTCCCCGACGAACGCCATCAGAAACCCGCGCGCGTCCTCGGGCGTGACACCCGCCCAGGCAAAAGGCGAACACGCCTCAGGCCCCCAGCGAAACGCGGCGAACTGGGCAATGTCCTGTTCGTAGCCGGAGGCGGTCAGCACGGACGCATTCCTCTCCGCGAGGAGATGCGCGCGAAAACGGTGCACGGCGGCGTCCTCACGCGCCGCGGGATTCACGGGGACGGGTCGTGGCGCGGGCGCACTCACGAATCCGTGCGCTTCCTCGACGTGCGACGTTCCGCACGGGCTGCGGCCTTCGCGTCCTTCTCCGCGTTGCCCGACTTCTCATGCTGCGGCAGATCCCGCAGCCCCAGGCGGTCGGCCACCTCGTCAAACGTGGGAATCTGCGCCTTGTAGCTCACGCACACGCGGCGGAGGGCCAGCACCTGACGCGGCGAGAGCGAACTGCGGCGGGCGTACTGATCGCTGAGCGACGAGACGAACTCCTTGTCGTTGTAGGTGCGGCGTCCACGGCGGACGGGCGCCTTCCACTCGGTGACGGTCTCCAGGAGCTTCAGCAGCTCGGGCACGGCCGGATCGACCGGCGCGACCTCGAAGCCGCCGGGCACATACGGCGCCAGACGCGCGCGAACCTGATCGGCGTCGTCGAGGGCGCCGGCGTTCTCGCCGACGCTACGCGCCAGAATCTGGAACTGCTTCTGCGACAGCAGACGCCCGCGGTCGACCTGTTCGCGGAGCGAATTCAGGAAGGGATTCTTCGAGAGGCCGCCGATGCGGTCGATCGTCTGGAAGCACCACTTCACGATCTCGTCCGACGGTGAATTCTTCACGCGGTCGAGATCGGCCCCATAACCCAGGTCGATCAGCTTGATCTCGGCATCCGGAATCTGGTCCCGATAGCCGATTGCCAGCTTCACGAGCGCCTGAAGCTGC
>JBJEWG010000250.1:0-7673 GCA_051884935.1 Kiritimatiellia bacterium
CGTGTCGAGCGTAAATTCCTTCTTCGTCTCGTCGCGCGAGTCGCCCCACGTCTCGAACGTCGCATACTGATAGTAGTCCGTCGACCAGTCTTTCATACTTTTCAGCGTACCGCCGCCGAGCCAGATCTGCGGCAGATACGGGTAGATGCGCTCGGTCGTGAAGTTGCCGCCGAGCTCGACCACGCCGCCGCTCATGCCGAACACCTCGTAGCCGACGCCCGAGTTCCGCGCCGTGTAGTCAACCAGGATCGGCTTCATGTTGTGCTGCTTGTGGTAGCGCGTGGAGACGCCGCTCAGCTTCGCCGTGCCGCTCTTCACGAGGAACTCCGCGATGCGCGTGTCGTACCCCACATAGGGCACCTTCCCCTGCGAGGCGTCCAGCGTGCCGCCGTCGATCACGATGCGGTGGAGGTTGTTCGTGGTGCCGCTCCACTGGCCCAGCATGATCTCCGCGTCGGGCCGCATCGTGATGGAGGACCCCTCCGCGAGCGTCAGCGTCGCGTCGGCCGGGGTCGGGCCGCAGAGGCCGAGGCAGATGCTGTACAGGCTCTCGGCCACCACGCCCCTGCCGAGCACCGCGTTGCCGGTCTTGAAGCCGATGTGCGAACTGGTGTTCGTGGAGAAGCCCATCGCGATCCGGATGTTCTCGCCGATGATCGTATCCTCCACGGTCGTCACGGGCACGGAGCTGCCCACGTTCTGGCGGCTCGGCACGAAACTGCCCCTGCCCTTCCCCTCGTTGCCGCTCGTGATCGTGTAGCCCGAGTAGACGCTGTTCGTGGAGGGCGCGAAGCAGAGGAAGTTGTTGTCGAAGTTGTCGCCGGTCACCACGATGTTCGTCGGCCACTTCTTCTCGTTGCCCGCCGCGGTCATGTCGCCGTAGACGGCGTAGCCGCCCGAGATGGTGAGCGTCTCCTGCTCGACGTCGCTCGCGAGGTAGTGCACGTCGCCGCCGACGTTCAGCGCGCCGGGGCCGAAGATGCCGCCCGTGTACTTGGTGGCGGCGAGGTTCCCGCCCGCGAGGTTCAGCGTCGTCCCCTCCGCCACGTGCACCCCGCCCGCGACCGTCACCGTGCCGTTGCCGTTGCGGAGGCGCGGCTTCGGGCCGTCCGCGAAGATCTCCGCCGTGAACGGGTTGGAGTGCGCCCAGAGCTGCAGATAGCCGTCCTGGATGCGCATCCCCTCCGCAAGCGTCTCCTTCGTGCTGCCTTCGAGGCTCAGGGTCGCGTTGTTCGTGATGACGATACTCTTGAGGTTGACGTCCGCGTCGATCAGGCTGACCTGCTCGCCGCCGATCGTGAGCGTGTGGTCCTCGCCCGTGACCTGCGGACGGCCCGGGTTCGCGGCGTCGCTGTACCTGCGCATGTCCCAGCGGCCCGTGCCGCCCCTGATCATCGCGTCGCCGGTCAGCTCGATCGTGTGGATGCGCCCGAGCGTGTCGGCGACGGGACCGTGGTTGACGATGGCGCCCTGCTTCACGCCCTCCTCGTTCGTCGCGCCCTCGCCGGCGATCCGGAACCTCTTCTCGTGCGTCATCCGGCGGTCGTCCGTGGTGGCGGCGCGGTTGTTCATGTCGAACGTGCCGCCGTCCAGCACCGTGATCGGCACGAGCGGACTGCCGAAGAGGTCGCTCTTCGTCACCGTGGGCTTGAGGACGCCGTTCTTGATGACGATCGCCTGGCCGTCGAGCGGCGCGCTCAGCCCCACCACCGCGCCGCCGTCGATCGTGATCGAGTCGCTGCCGCCGATCTTGCCGCCCGTGAAGGCATACTCCTGCGCGCCGTTGACCGTCACCGCGCCCGCCGTCACGCCGTCCGCCGCCACTTCGACCGTGCCGGCCGTCTCGCCGAACACCACCTTGTCGTAGGGCGCGAACACCGCCGCCGCGCCGAGCGCGTCAACCCAGTTCGCCGTCGCCGTGTCCCACGCCGTCGAGGCCGTGGCCGCCCACGTGAGCGTCTGCGCGGCCGCAGTGGGGGACTTCGTCACCGTGAGGACGAGGTCGCCGTTCACGATGGAGAGCTCGCCCTCCACGCCGCCCGGCACCTCCAGCGAGATGTTCGCGAGGTCCGCCGCCGAGAGGTTCGCGCCCGCGAGGATCGTCTTGACGGTCTGCGCCTGCGGCGGCGTGGCGCCGTCGATCCGCACCGTGAGGGCGCCCTGCACCGCGCCCGCGGGCAGGGAGATTCTGCCCACGCCGTCCACGCGCGCCTCGATCTCCAGCGCCGCGCCGTCGGCGAGCGTCACGTCCGTGAGCGTCGCCGCGCCCGTCGCCCGCGCGCCCAGCGCCGCGCCCGCCGCCACCATCACCGGGCTTGAAAGCGTCGTCACGGCGTCGAAGACGAGCGCGCCCTCGGTCACGTTGAAGCCGCCCGCGAGACCCTCCGCCTTGTCGGTGGCGATCACGAGCGCGCCCGCGCCCGTCTTCGTGATCGGCCCCGTCGCCTTCGGCTCGCCCTTCAGCGTGATGTCGGCCGCCGCGCCCTCGGACGTCGATGCGCGCAGCGTGGGCGTGCCGAAGTTGTAGGAACCGGAGAGCACCGTGTCGCCGTCGTAGCAGCCGATCACGCCCGAGCCGAACTTCGTGCCCGAGCACGTCGCGCCGATCGTGCCGATGTTCAGCGTGGCCACGCTGATATCCGAGCCCATCGCGCCCGCCACGAACCCGCGGGCGTTCACCGTCCCCGTGCCCTTGATCGAGGACGTGGCATTATACGGGCTCAGCGTGCCGTTGACCGTGAACGGCCCGTCGATGCGCAGGTGGAACGGATTGCCGCCCCCGACACTCCCCTCGAAGACGTCGCCGTTGCACACGAGGGACGCCGTCTCCTCCACGTGGATGATGCTGTTGTACCCGCGGCTGTTCTTCATGCCGATCGACCCGACCACGCTCGCGCCGTTTCTGAAGGCGAGGTGGCCGTCGTTGCCGTTCGGCGTCACGTTGCCGCCGAAGGTGAAGTTGCCGTCGAAGAGCACCACGTCGCCGCGCTGGCCGGCCGTGTAGTCCTCGCAGCCGCCCACGAACGTCGTGCGCCCGCCCTCGCTCACGAGCGTGTAGACGACCTGCACGCTCGTGTCGGTGTTGCCCCAGTAGTCCTTGCTCCAGCTCACTTCCGTGTAGATGCGCGGGCTCACGGTCTTCGGCAGATACCACAGGCTCAGCGCGCCGCCGAAGGCGTTGTCGCCCCGCAGCGTCACCGTGCCGCTCACCGCCGTGTTCGTGTCGCCCCGCGGAACGAACGGCCCCGCGTAGGCCGCGTCCTCAAGGTAGTTCACGTTTTCGAGCGTGAGGCCATCCGCCGGCACCGTCGGCATGTACCGCCCCAGAGCCGTCGGGCCATCCACGATCGGCCCCGCCACGCTCTCGCAGTTCTCGGACGCCACCAGCGGCGTCTCGGTCGCGGAGCCGAGCACCATCTTCGTCACCGTGTCGTACACCACGCCCACGCCGCCGCAGGTGCGCGGACGGAAGTCGTGCCGCAGCGTGCCCTCCTCATACACCTGCATCGAGTAGAACCGCACGTGCCCGAAGTTGGCGAAGGTCGTGCCCAGAATGTCGCACGGCTGGGCGAAGAGGAGCATCGGCGTGTTCGCGCGCTTCGTGTGGGTCTGCGTGATCTTCTGGACGACGTTCGTGCCGTTGTCCGTGAAGACGACCTCGTTGCCCGGCCCGTCGATCGTCAGCGTGCGGCGGTCGGTCGTCGTCGGCACGTTCAGCGGCGTCCAGTTGCCGGAGTAGTCCTGGCAGGCCCAGGAATACCCGCCGCCGTTGATGTAGCTCGCGAGGAAGAAGAGGTTCCGGCCGCTTACATCGTAGTCCGAGCCGAAGATGCGCTGCTGGACCGGCGTCGTCTGCGTATAGGCCCAGTCCACCACCACCTTCGTCTTTGCGCATGGGTAGTAGCCCGTGTTGACCGCCTGTTCGCCAGACGTTTCAAGATAAGGATCTGTGTCGGCGGCGAATAGACTCGCCACTGCGCACGCACAGACGACCGCGACTCGTTTTCTCATCTTCAGTGCTCCCCTTGTTGAATGATGGTTGGGCGTTTTGTCGAGGCAGAGCAGATAAACCCCTGCTTCGATGTTGACTCCATTGTACCACGTCTCGGCGCAAGTGGCAAGCATAAATTTTATTTTAACTAAAATCCCCCCCCCCCCCCCCTAATTTGAAGTTATATTGGGCGCGACTCCGCACGAACCGCGCTGTGATGGTGCCGACCCGCACCTTGAACACGCCCAAAACCACCTCGAATACGCCCTATATATATAAGGGCGCGCGCGCGAGGCCGAGACGGAGACGTGGGGCCTCACGGCTGCGGCGAGGGGCCTCTGACCGACCTCCCGCCTTAGGGTGATGCCGGAGGCAGTGCCATTTCCGCCCGGCGGCATGGTCGATCAGTACCGACGGAATATGCAAGCCACCCCTACAATCACAACTTCCACTGCCGAGTAGAATTTATTCCACTGCCCAGTGGAGTTTCATCCACTGCCGAGCGGAATTTACTTCACTGCGGAGTAGACCACGTCATCACCGGGGGCTCCCCCGCCTTCCCACCCCAATCCGTGGGCGACCGCACCGAGTCGTGCGGACGAGAATATGGTATAATCCCGCCTTCCATGACGGACGAGGAGAGATACGGCGGCTATACGCCGGGACGCGCGACGAGATTCTACATCCCGCTGATGCTTCAGGCGTTCTCGCAGTCCCTCACCTATCCGCTCGTCGCCGGCATCGCCGCGCACGGCGAATTCGGCGAAGGCACCTACGCCGCGTTCGCCCAGGGGCAGACGATCATGTTCATGATCGGCGCGCTTGGCGGCGGACTGGTGATGACGGGCATGGTCTTCGCCCGCACGCTCGCCGGCTTCCGCGCCTTCGTGCGCGTGAACACGTGGATGATGATCGCCCTGCTGCTCGCCCAGACGCTGCTCGCCGTCCCCCCCTTCGACGCGCTGATCTTCCGGCGCTACCTCGGCCTCGCGCCGCATCTGGTCGAAACCGCCCGGTGGACGCTGTTCTGGGGCTTCGTGATGCAGGGGGCGTTCTTCCTGCGGAACGTGCCGCTCGTGGTGCTCTTCAACAACCGCGAGAGCGGCCTCGCCACGCTCGCCACGGCCGTGCGCATCCTCCTCACCATCGGCGCGTCGGCGGCGTTTCTGCCGCTCGGGCTGGTGGGGGCCGGCTGGGCGCTCGTGGCGACCACGATCCCCTGCATCGTCGAGCTGCTGCTCTCGCACGTCTTCGCGCGCAGGTACGTGAGGCGCCTCAGGGATTCGGCGGCGGGCGACGCCGCGGACGACGCGCCCTGCGATGCCCCGCGCCAGTTCCGCTTCACCCTGCCGCTCTCCCTTGGCGGCTTTCTGCTCGCCACGGCCCCCTCCGTGATCGCCGCCTTCGTCAACCGCACGGCGGACGGCATCTCGATGCTCGCCATCCACTACGCCACGATCGGCTTCGCGAACCCGGTCGGCTACGCCGCGTTTCGGATGCAGGCCGTCGCCATCCAGTTCCCGCCCGAATACGCCGGGGACCGCCGCGTGGTGCGCTACGCGGCCTGCGCCGGGCTCGTGCTCGGCCTCGTGCCGCTGGTGATCGCCCTGCCCGGCGTGGGCGACTGGCTGTTCCTGAACTTCATGAACCTTCAGCCGCAGAACATCCGCCCGGCCCGCGTCGTGATGTGCTGCTACGCGGCCTGGCCCGTCTTCCAGTGCGTGCGCGGCTACTTCGAGGGCCACGCCGCGTGGCTCAAGCACCCCACGGCGGTGCTCGTGGGGCAGCTCGTCTACCTCACGGGCCTCACCGCCACGCTCGCGCTCGCCTTCGCGCTCGGCGCGCCCGGGTGGATCATGGGCTTCGCGGCGGTCTTCTGCGCCACGCTCGCCACCATCGCGGCCCTCGTCCGCTCGCTCCGCGCCTTCAAGGCGCAGTTGTGATATACTAACCGCCTATGCGATACTTGATCATCGTCGTCGGGGCCGTGTTGGTGAACAACTTCGTCCTCAACCGGTTTCTTGGCTGCTGCCCGTTCCTCGGCGTGTCGAAGAAGACCGAGACCGCGCTCGGCATGTCCGGCGCCGTGCTCTTCGTGATGACGATCGCCGCCGCCGTCACCTGGCCGCTGGACCACTATCTGCTCACGCCCCTCGACCTCGGGTACATCCACACGCTCGCCTTCATTCTCGTGATCGCGGCGCTGGTGCAGTTCATCGACATCGCGATGAAGCGGTTCATGCCGCCGCTGCACGCCGCGCTCGGCATCTTCCTGCCGCTCATCACCACGAACTGCGCCGTGCTCGGCGTGGCGGAGCTGAACTGCAAGAACGGCACGCCCTTCTTCGAGAGCGTGCTCTTCTCGTTCGCCGCCGCGCTCGGCTTCGGCTTCGCGCTCGTCGTCTTCTCCGGCCTGCGCGAGAAGATCGCCCTCGCGAACCCGCCCCGCTGCTTTCGCGGCATCGCCATCGCCCTCGTCACGGCGGGACTTCTCTCGCTCGCGTTCATGGGCTTCAGCGGCCTCGTGAAGCTGCCCTACTGAGGAGTCGCCATGTCCGCCATTCTCGTCGCCATCCTCGTGATCGCCGCAATCGGCGCCGTCGCGGCCCTCGCCCTCGCCGTCGCGGACAAGTATCTCACCGTGCGGGAGGACCCCCGCATCGGCCTCGTCACCGGCGCGCTGCCCGGCGCCAACTGCGGCGGCTGCGGCTTCGCCGGCTGCGGCGACTACGCGCGCGCCCTCGTGGCGGGCACCGCCGCGCCGGGCGCCTGCACCGCCGCAGACGCTACAGTCAACGCCGAGATCGCGCGCATCCTCGGCGTGGCCGCCACCGCCACCGAGCGCCGCGTCGCCATCGTCAAGTGCGGCGGCTCGCGGTCGGAGGCCATCCGCGTGGGCGACTACAACGGCATCTGCGACTGCGCCGCCGCCGCCGCCACGGCGGGCGGCGACAAGGGCTGCCGCTTCGGCTGCCTCGGCTACGGCGCCTGCGCGAACGTCTGCCCACAGCACGCCATCCGCGTGGAGGACGGCCTCGCGGTCGTTGACAAGCGCCTCTGCGTCGGCTGCGGCAAGTGCGTGGCCGTCTGCCCGCGCAGGCTGATCGAGCTCGTCCCCGCCCGCGCGACGATCCACGTGCTCTGCAACAACCCCCTGCGCGGGCCCGAGGTCACGAAGGTCTGCGGCGTGGGCTGCATCGGCTGCCACCTCTGCGAGAAGAACTCCGGCGGCAAGGAGGCCGGCCACTTCGCCTTCGACCGCTTCCTCGCGAAGGTCAACTACGAGAACCCGCCCACGGACGCCGCGCTGGTCGAGAAGTGTCCGCGCAAGTGCATCCGGGAAGACGCCCACTTCGAGACCGGCCACTGAGCCCCCGGAAGGAATCGAGCCATGAAGACAATCCAGTCGGCCTTCGCGTTTCACGGCGGAGTGCATCCGGACTACAACAAGGACCTCGCCCGCGACAAGGCGATCGAGGCCATCCCCCTGCCGAAGACGCTCGCGATCTCCATGAGCCAGCACCTCGGCGCGCCCGCGCGGTGCGTCGTCAAGGCGGGCGAGCACGTGGCCCGCGGGCAGCTGATCGGCGCGCGCAACGGCGCGATCTCCGTGCCCGTGCTCGCCTCCGCCGCCGGCACGGTGAAGGCCGTCGAGCCGCGCCAGGGCGCCGCGGGCGGCTGG
>JBJEWG010000251.1:0-7668 GCA_051884935.1 Kiritimatiellia bacterium
GGCTTTTCGAGGGCCGCATGATCGCCCTGAAGACCGACCCGATCTGGAGTGCGATCTCCACGTTCGGCACGCCCTATCCTCCGTTCGACTACAACAGCGGCATGGGCGTCAGAGATGTCGGGCAGCGCGAATGCATCAGCCTCGGTGTAATCGAGGATGGAGATCAGGAGCAGAAGCCGCCGGAACCAGACTTCAACGGATCTCTTTCGGCGGATGTTCCGTTCAAGGGCAACACGCCAGAGTACCAGCGTCTGGTGGACACCTTCGGAGACCAGATCACGCACGACGGGGGACGGATCATCTGGCGCGGAAACCTCATCCGCGAGGCTTTCGAAAAGGGAAGCGACTTCGAGATCAGGCTGGGAAAGCCGACGACAGCCCTCAAGTCGATGCTGCCGGATGATTTGTCAAAAAAACTGAAGAACAAGAGCTTTACGGTTACAAACGACTGGCTCGACATGCCAAGAAGCGGAGGCGTTGACCATCGTGACCATTTTGAACCGCGAGAGAAAGACCCCAGGAACATTCCGCTGACCAGTGGAGACCTTGAACTGATACCGTCTCTCTGGCGATCTCCCGAGCGAGTGTCTAGGGGTGGAGACGGGAACTCCGTTGTCTGCGAAATCGAGACGATCGACGGAGGCGTCGTCAAAATGGTGGTTTCAATCAGGGACGTGCCGAGAATCAAAACCCTCTACAAAGTGAAAATTCCGGATTGAGACCAGGGAACCCCGATTGGGCAAAAGGTCACATTTCAGCGACCGGATATGGTCTAACAAGCCGGAACGAGAGTCAGTATATCACAGTCTTTTTAAGGTAGGCAACATGAAGATCAGCGAATTGCAGAAGTTCGTGAGAGACCTCGTCGAAAGGGACGAGACGGTTATCGCCTCCCGTGCCGCGGTCATCGCGGCGGATGACGGATCCACCGCTGAGGAAGTCGAGCGCGCCCTCGCAGAGGTGAGCCTCGCCGTCGTGATCCTCGCCCCGAAATGGCGACCGACATCGACGGCCACGAAGAAACCTGTCGGCATCCTCACGGTCACCGTGCGCGTTGCGGAAGTGCCGGCTCTGAATAGAGAGGGCGACTTCACGACAGGAATCGACCTCGCGGAACATCTGGCGATCCTCCTGAACCTCGAGAGGCCGGAGCCATCCCACGACATCCTGGTGGTCGACGAACCTGGCATATCCGCCTCTCTGGGTCCCGACCGGTCGACCGTTGTGTGGGACGTGCCCTTCAAAACTCTTCATCAGCTTAGTGAAAGGAACTAAAAATGGCTACCAGCAGAACGTCCATCATCCGCGGCCCCGGCACCGTCGTCTACGGCGGGAAAACCTTCTTCGACGCCTCGGGCATCTCGGCGGAGATCGAGAGCGCGACGAGCGAGATCCCCAGCTCGATCAGCGGAAGCATCGCCACCATCAAGACGGACCAGACGGGGAAGATCAGCTTCACGCCGTGCGGGCAGCTCGCGGCGGACCTCCTCGCGCTGCTCTATCCGTACGGCAGCCCGACCGTCGGGTCGAGCGCGTGCGGCAGCGCAGACCGTCCGCTCGTCGTCCACTCGCTCGCGGGCACGAAGGTGAGCTTCGTGAACGCGGTGCTCTCCAAGATGCCGGAGTTGTACCTCTCGCCGATCCGCACGGCGTTCGGATCCGCCGAGTTCTCCGCTGCGCTCGGCCTCGCGAAGGCCCCCGGCGACGCGGACGCCTTCTACAAGGTCGAGCAGGCCGCCTACGACTCGGGCGCGCCGGACCCGGAGGGCATCACGGGCGTCCAGTACGCGGGCACGTTCGGCGACCTCTCGATCCCCGACACGCTCGAGGGCTGGACGATCACGCCGGAGGTCACCCTGGAGCCGGTGACGGTGGACTCCGTCGGCACCATCGACTGGACGATCGCCGGCGTCTCCTGCACGGCGACCTGCACGCCCGTCGGCCTCACGGAGGCGGAGATCCTCGCGGCGCTCCCCGTCTCCGGCGCGCGCGGCTCGATGATCGGCGGGGAGAGCGACCTCGTCGTCTCCGGCGCGGGCGGGCTCAAGGTCACGCTCATGAAAGCCTCGCTCGTGCGGGGTCCGCTGCAGTGGGGCAACACCACACTCCGCGCCGGCGAACTCGGCTTCACGGCGCACCGTTCCTTCGCGGGCGGCGTGCCCGGCCCCGTGTTCTCGGTCGAGATGGCGTGATTCAGACCGTCTGAAAGGGTCCTGCAATGCAGCTGAAAATCGGCGACACCGTTCTCTCCGCGGGCGATTCCAGACCATCCACGCCCGGGACCCCGTTCGGCGTGAGCGGCATCACCGTCTCGGAGAATCCCGGCGTCGAGATCCGCGAGTACGTGGGCGCCGACCGGATCGAGGGCGAGCACGTCCGCTGCGACCACGGATCCGTCTCGTTCCAGACGCACCGCGTCTTCGCCACGGTCGAGGCGGCGGTCGCCTGGGCGATGTCCGGGCACCGGGCGGAGGCGAAGGCCGGCGCGCTCGTCTTCGGTTCGAGCACGGTCTTCCAGAGGGCCGTCGTGACGGCCAAGCGGCTGTCCCAGGTCGGCGTCGCCGTCGTGACGCAGTACACCGTGGAGGGGTGATATGGCGGACACCTACGACACGACCATCAAGATCGGCATGAAGGCCGACACGTCCGGCGGCGTCGCCACGGAGAAGCAGATGGACCGCCTGATCCTGAAGGCGAAGGAGTTCGAGAAGCTGACGAACAAGTCTGCCACGTCCGCCATCGGGGCCTTCGATCGCATGGGCCAGTCCGTGAACAAGGTCCGCGGCGCCATCATGGGACTCGGCGGCGTCAGCTCCATCGTCACCGGAATCGTCCAGGCGTTCAAGAACTGGAGGGCGGCGGCTCGCGAAGTCCAGGAAAACATCGACGCCATCAAGGTCGACGCCGCGAAGGAGTCCCTGAAGCAGATCCTCGAGGCCGAGAATGACATCGCGGACGCGATCGAGCGCGGGAACAAGGCGCGGCGCGACGCGGAGGCGCTCGAGGACAGGAGACTGAAGATCGTCCGCGACCTGGAGGACGCGAACCTCCGCGTCGAGGAGGCCAAGGAGAAGGCCGCCGTCAAGGACGGCCCAGACAAGGACCTGCAGCTCAAGCGCATCGACGAGAAGTACGCGGACATCAGGTCCGGCAGAAACTCGGCGCGGATCGGGGAGGACGCGAAGAGGGAATACGACCGCAAGACGAAGGAGGCCGAGGCCGCGGAGGAGCTCGCGAAGTCGCTCCGGGAGGCTGCGGAGGAGCTGAGGGGAGACGCAAGGGGATTCCTTCGGGCCTCGTCCCGCGACGCGGCCGAGGCGGCGAAGGCCTCCGGCTCCGACGCCTGGTGGAAGTTCTGGAGCGACGGCGCGGACGTCGCGAAGGCAAAGACGGAGTCCTCGAAGAGGAAGTCCGAGCTGGCCTCTCAGGCAAGAGATGCGGCGGACGCAAATGAGAAGCAGGCCGAGGAGGCGGAGGCGCGCGCGAAGACTCTGCGCGCGGAGGCCTCGATGACATACGGCGCAATCAACGTCGCAAAGACGAACCGCGTGGCGGAGACGATAGAGGCGGGGATCCGCACGGGCGAGATCTCCGCGGAACAGGGCAAGAGGGACAGCCAGCGCGCCGCCGACCAGTACACCATCAACGCCGCCCCCGGGCGCGTGGCCGAGATCAAGGGCAGGATCGCAGGATACCAGGCGCGGATCGCAGCAGCGGACGCGAACGTGGACCAGCAGCAGCTCGAGCTGCGCGAGGCCTCCCGGCGCCTCGACGTCTTCAACGCGGGCGTTGGAACCCGCAGGACCGGAGTCGCCCGGGAGCGCGCCGCGCTCGAGGCCTCCGTTCAGAAGGAGGAGGCCGACGTCCACGCGGCGCAGACCGCCGCCGCCGGAATCAGGTCGAACCTCGGCGGCATGATCCAGCAGCTCCTCGCGGAACTCCAGAAGATCGAGTCCGACACGAAGGCGGCGAAGAGCAGGATGAAGTTCAACGAAAGCGAGAGATAGGATGACGCCGTCTGAGAACAGCTCCATCGTCCCGAGGTCCGAGGGCGCGTCGGACGCCCCCTTCTTCGCCTTCTACAGGAACGGCGTCCGGTTCTACCCGCAGGCAGGGGCGAGGCTGTCGTTCGCCTCGCGCACGGCCGCGTCCCTCCACCTCCCGGGCCTCCCGACCGGGAGGCTGGACCTCGCGTCCGAAGTCGCCGTGAAGATGAACGGCGAGGTCGTGTTCTCCGGGAAGGTGGAAAAGTACTCCGAACGCGAGCACCGCGGGGCAATGGTCGCAGACGTCACGTGCCTGGACGGATGGAACGTACTCGAGCGCCGAGCCTTCCGCCAGTCATGGACGGTCTCAGACGGTTCCGGGACAGTCGTCGAGGAGGAGTCTTCACGCGTGGTCCTCAACGTCGACGCCTACGGGCAGCCGGTCTTTCTCGCGTCCCAGATATCCGAGATCTGCTCAAGCTGCGGGATTATGTCAAGCGACGGTGGACTGCCGTGGATCTCGCTCCCGGCCGACGAGATCCGGAATGTGACATGCGCGGACGCGATCCGCCGGTGTCTGCGCTTCTTCCCCCAGGTCGTCTCGAGGTTCGACCCCGTCCACGGGACCGTCAGCTTCTCGGTCCCGTCCCCCAATGACGCGGCCTACGTCGGCGGACCATCGACAATCTCGAGGAGCCGGAACTACACGGCCCATCCGATCGTCGGGGTGGACATCGCGACCGAGGAGGTCGACACGTCCGTGAATGACGCAGAGACCGGCGTGAGCGTGAATTCCCGCAAGTTCACCCACCAGACGGCAGGCGACGTCGACTCCGACGACTGCCTGCACGTGTTCATCCCCCTCGACGGAGCGCACGCGTCGAACGGCTTCGAGTCCCTCGTCGTCGAGACCGAGGATATGCCGCTCCTGTCGACGCCAAGGTTCTGGAAGGAGAAGCACCCGCGTCTCGCGAACGTCGCCCTGACCGCGATCTCCATCTCCGAGGCGGGCAGAAGCTCGACGACATACGACAAGATCACCTCAAACGACATCGGCTCGCTTCGGGCGTTCGGCCTGAACGCGGAGGTCGTGCAGTGCCACTGCAAGGCGACCGTGACAACGGAGGACGACGTCGAGGAGGACATCTACCTCACGATGGACTTCACGATGACGGACGCATCCCCCGGCCGCCACACGCGCCAGACCGGGTCGTCGGCGACAGCAGCGGAACTGCTTCCGGACGGACTCGCCCAGGCGATTCTCGACCAGCGGGGTGGATCCCTCGAGAGCGAGGACATGCAGATCCGAGTCGGGGACGTCTTCCCGAAGATCGGGGACTCCGCGGACGGACTCGTCCTCCAGAACTTCGAGGTCGACTGCGACACGCTCGTGGCGAACCTGCACTTCGGGCACCCGGACTACCTGACGCCGGAGGACATGCGCGAGCTGATGAACGGCTTCAGGTCCAGGGGGACCGCGTCGAACGTCCCGATCCGAGCCACGAACGACCTCGCGGAGGACGCAAAGGACGTGGCGGGCGGCATCATGCCGCTCACCACGACGGAGTTCGCGCCCGGCACGAAGAAGAAGACGACCGTCAAGGCCTCGGCCGGCGGCGGCTCGATCGTACTCGACTCAACCAAGGTCGGAAGCGGGAAGAAGGTCGAGGTCCACGACCTCAAATTCACGCCTTCCGGAGCTTCCGAGCCGACGACCGTCAAGATCCTGGCCGAGAAGGATGTGGAAATACCTCCGGCTGATGGTGGAGATCCAGACGGATCAGACGACAACGGATGGGACGACGACGGAAATCCCGAACCAGGTTTCGAAGGTAAGGGCTGCAATGTCTGGGCGGGCATCGGGAACGGGATTGACGGAGACGACAACGGATGGGGCGAGGACAACTGCGGCGAAGTGAATGAATGGTAGGAGATGAAGATGGGAAAGCTGGTTAATCTTGAATGCGTGCGGTTCGTCCGCCAGGTCACAAACGGGAGAAGCTGCTCCAAGTACGGCTACCAGGCCATGCAGTCCGAGCTGCTGATCAAGCTCCAGGGCGCGCAGTGGCATCAGAGCACGGCCAGCATCGGCAACGTGTCCTGCACCGTCAACTCCGTGACGGCGACCGACGGGAACTTCTCAACATACCTCGACGACAAGTACGACGCGTACAAGCAGGCGGGCGACGGCGTGTCCGCCCAGGCGTCCATGTGCGGATACGCTGGCTGCGTCGCATACCGCTTCAAGCTCCCGAACTATTTCATAAATGGCACGGCGTCGCTGTCCCGGGAGTCGATTCCATGCGCCGTCGACAGATACAACAGATCTGGCGTCAGATGCGCCATCTTGTTCAACGAGGATGCGAATCCGTCCGAAGAGTGGGCAACCATCCGAGGCGAGTCGGCGGGGGCAATCGCCACATCGAGCGTCGACGTATCCGGGGCAAGCGGAATCTCCAGAATCGGCTTCCTCGGGAGCGACGCGCCGGACGTGGTTGCGAACGCCGCGCGGAGCGGATCTGCGGAATTCGACCTGTCAAGCCGCCAAGACACGAAGCACACGTACATGTGGGTGTATCTCAGCCTGGAGGACTACGAGGACTTCTGGGCGTACTACAAGGGCACAACGGCCCGCGCCTACTACATCGAAGGGTCCGCGGTGCTCGTCGCGTCCGCTGTCGAGGTCGAGTTCTCGGAGCAGGTGGAACGGGATGGGCTCGGCTGGGTTTTTATGAACCCTGCCTTGATGCCAGGCGCGATGTTCGACGACGACATCCCGTCCAATGCGGGCAGCGGTGACTCAACGTTCACTCCGTGCGCGCAGGCGACCAGGGATTCGTATGCGAAGCTAGGCAGGGCTTTCACGCTCTGCACGTGGTGCGCGCAGGCCTTCGTCATGTCCGTCAGAGATTCTGAGCCGGAACAGACAAGCGGAGTTCGCGGCAGATCGCTCGGGGCGCTTCTGAGGTTCAATGACATGCCAAGGTCCGACCTTTTCGAGCACGCGGGCGACATCAACGTGGAGAGCGCGGTCGACCGAGTCCCCTTTGCGGACATGGCGAAGTTCGCCGGCATGCGGGTTGCAGACCCTGTCTGGGACGAGTCGGCAGGTCTGTACATGGTGGACAACGTTGCAGACTGGAGCGTCAGCGCATTCCTGCAGTCCCATTCGGGACGCACATCCGGCCTCATGCCTGACGGCGTTGTGTTCCCGGCAAAGCTGACTTTCCGCGTCCGCCCGGCGATCGTGCCTGCAGGGCGGGCATCGTACAACAGGATCCGGTACGTGGTTGAAGTTGGGAGCGGATCGATGTCAGGAATGACGGCAGGCGTCAACGTCTGGCGTGCCAATACGACCGATGCGCTCGGTCCGTTCGGTGGCGCGGTGGTCCAGGCCCTCTGCACCCACCAGGAACTCTACTCGGACAAGGGGACGAGGTTCCGCGCCGAACTCAAGGGAGATGGGACGGAGACCCAGGGAGTTTCCGTCTCTGCCGAGGCCGAGTACATCGGGTATGTGCCCATAGCCTATTCCGTTGGGACACAGATCGTGGACGTTGGACTTCTGTCTCCTGTCAGACCAGGGGAGATGATTGTATTTGCGCCCATTAGCATCCCATAGCCGCAAAACCGCTCAGGTCTAAACGCCTGAATTGGCATTTAGACTTCGCGTTCTTACGGT
>JBJEWG010000252.1:0-34835 GCA_051884935.1 Kiritimatiellia bacterium
CGCTTTATGTTGGTTTTGCATCAGCCCCGACGCCCCACGAGCGGGCGCGGACACCACCGAGAGGTTGCCCATCTCTCGCCGACCTCCCATCATACCAGAGCCGACGGGCGACGCAACTCCCTAGGCGATCCGGAGTTCCACTCGGCAGTGGAAGAAATTCTACTGCCCAGTGGAGAAAATTCTACTGCCCAGTGGAGTAAATTCCACTGCCGAGCGGAGCAAATTCCACTGCCCAGTAGAATTTTCTCCACTGGGCAGTAAAACCCACAGCCCCTTTGCAAACGCTCGGAGTTTCTTATATGAGGCGGGGCGGACGGCGGCACGTATGAGGCGGGGCGGACGGCGGCACGGCTCGGGGGCGAAGGAAAGTCGAATTCGGCAAATACCTGCCGCGATTCGTTCGCCCATATGGTAAACTACGTCCTTTTCTGCGGAGTTCAAGTTTGATTCGGCGCCTGATAGCCCTTGTCTGTTCTCTCGCCCTGGCGGCCGGTGCCGTCGGCGGCGTGGCGGACCCGTTCTACGTCAATTTCAACCCGAGCTGGCGCACGGCCTACCAGACCCGGTCGCGCATCATCGAGGACCGCCCCATGTTCATGACCCTGACGCGGGCCGGGTTCGACTCGAAGGAGCACGGTGACTTCGGCAAGCTGGGCATCTGGCACTGGAACGTCTCCTCCCTCAGCGGCCGCCGCGACGCCTACCACCGACGTCCCCTCAACGAAATGGACTACGGCCTCTTCTGGACCTACACCTGGGACTTCGGCCAATACTCCGACGCCTGGAAAGGCTGGGGCCTCACCACCGACTTCATCAAGGACTGGATCACCCTCGAAGGCTACACCCACCCCTACCGCGAGGCGAAGACGAACGCCTCCATCAACGAGTGGCGCATCGAGCAGAGCCTCAACAACCCCTACGCCACGCCCTTCTGCCTGCTGCGCCGCAGTTCGCACCCAACCGACTGGTTCTACGCCCGCATCGGCATCCGCCGCAAGTTCACCCTCACGGACGCCCTCGCCTTCACGCCCGAGTTCTTCACGGAGAACGGCAACGAGTGGCTCTTCGAGCGGCGCTACGGCGCGCAGCCCGGCGGCGACCGCTACCGCGCCGGGCTGATGACGCTCAACCTCATCCTCGAACTCTCGTGGAAGGTTTCGGAGATGACGACCGTCTACGCGAACGTCCAGCAGTTCGACGTCGTGCACGACGACGCGCGCGCGGCCATCAAGGCGCGCAAGACGGCGAACTCCCGCCGCGATCTCACGATCGGCACGCTCGGCCTCCGCTTCCGCTTCTAGCGCGCCACGCGCGCATGAACGCCCGCAGGCGCGGAATCGACTTCACCCCGCGCGCGGACTCAAGCGACCCCGAGACGTCGATCACGTCGGGTGCGGCGCGGACGGCCTCGGCAAGGTTCGCGACGGAGATGCCGCCCGCGAGGATCGTCCTCCAGGGGCCGCGCCGCAGCTGCGTCTCGCCGTCGCCGTGGCTGGAATCGAAGAGCACGCCGTCCCCCGGCGCGCCCCCCGCGAGGGCCCACACCTCATACCCCGCCGCCCGCAGCGCGGCGACCTCCTCCTCCCGCGCGCGACGGTGCAGCTGCACCACGTCCAGTCCCGCATACGCCATCAGCCGCCGCACCTCCTCGACCGTCTGCCGCGTGAACACGCCCACGCATCGGGGACGCGAGGGACCTCGGCGGGCCTCCGCCGCCAGCCGCCGCGCCACATCCGGCGCGACGCCGCGCGGCGAACGGACCTCGAAGATGAACCCCAGGTAGTCCGCCCCGAGGCGCGCCGCCGCGCAGGCGAACGCCGCGTCGTTCACGCCGCAGACCTTCAGCTTCATGGCAGCGGATCGCCCTTCAGCGAACCCTCCGCGCCAAGGCGCTTCACGAGCGCGGACCCCACGACGAAGCCGTCCGCGTGCCGCGAAACGACCTCGGTCTGCGCCCGCGTGGAGATGCCGAAGCCGGCAGCGACCGGCAGGCGGACCGCGGCGCGGATCGCGTCCAGCCGCGCCGCGAGGTCCGGCGGCAGCCCGGCGCGGGCGCCCGTGACGCCCTTCACCGTGATGACGTAGAGGAAGCTCCCCTCCAGCCCCTCGGCGCTCTCGACGACGCGCGCGAGCGACGTGTTCGGCGCGATGAGGGGGACGACGGTGAGACCGTGGGGCCGCAGGGCGTCCAGCAGCTCGCCGCGCTCCTCCAGCGGCAGGTCCACGGAGAGGACGGCGTCGATGCCCGCGGCGGCGGCGGCCTGCGCGAAGTTCGCGAGGCCCTTCGAGAAGATCAGGTTGTAGTAGGTGAAGAGCACGAGGCCCGTCGCGGGGTGCTTCGCGCGGATGCGCTTGGCGGCCGCGAGCACGTCGTCCAGCGTCACGTTCTGCCGCAGCGCCTCGTAGGCCGCCGCGCGGATCACCGCGCCGTCCGCGAACGGGTCGGAGAACGGCACGCCGAGCTCGATGACGTCTGCGCCGCCCGCCACCAGGTCGTCCACCGCCGCCTCGCTCTGCGCGAGCGTGGGGTAGCCCATCGTCAGGTACGCGATGAACGCGCCCCGCCCTTCCGCCTTCGCCCGTGCGAAACACTTTGAGATTCTGTCGCTCATGATTCGGTTTCCTCCTTCAGGTGTTCAGATGAGTCCATGCGACCGCTTGTAGGCCATGATGTTGTCCATGTCCTTGTCGCCGCGCCCGGAGAGGTTGACGAGCAGGATCGTCTCCTTCGGCAGCTTCGGCGCGCGCTTGATGGCCTCGGCGAGGGCGTGGCTGGATTCGAGGGCGGGGATGATGCCCTCGAAGCGGCAGAGCGCGTCGAAGGCGGCGAGCGCCTCGTCGTCGCAGATCACCGTGTACTCGGCCCGGCCGGTGTCGTGCAGCTGGCAGTGCTCGGGGCCCACGCCCGGGTAGTCGAGCCCGGCCGAGATGGAGTAGGTGTCGATGATGTTGCCCGAGGCCGTCTGCAGCAGCATCGTCTTCGCGCCGTGGAGCACGCCCAGTCGGCCGCCGTTGATGGAGGCCGCGTGCTCGCCCGTCGCGAGGCCCCGCCCGCCCGCCTCCACGCCGACGAGGCGGACCTCCTGGTCGGCGAGGAAGCCCGCGAAGAGGCCCATCGCGTTCGAGCCGCCGCCCACGCAGGCGATCGCCTCGTCCGGCAGGCGCCCGAACTTCGCGAGGCACTGCCGCCGCGCCTCCACGCCGATCACGCTCTGGAAGTCGCGCACCATGTCCGGGTACGGATACGGCCCCGCGACCGTGCCGATCACGTAGAACGTGTCGTCGCAGTTCGTCACCCAGTCGCGCAGCGCCTCGTTCATCGCGTCCTTCAGCGTGGCGCTGCCCTCCTCGATCGCGTGCACCTTCGCGCCGAGCATCTGCATGCGCGCGACGTTCGGGGCCTGGCGCTTCACGTCGATGGCACCCATGTAGACCTCGCACGGCATCCCGAGCAGGGCCGCCACCGTCGCCGTGGCGACGCCGTGCATGCCGGCGCCCGTCTCCGCGATGAGGCGCCGCTTGCCCATCCGCTTCGCGAGCAGGGCCTGGCCGATCGTGTTGTTCACCTTGTGCGCGCCCGTGTGGTTGAGGTCCTCGCGCTTGAGGACGATCGTCGCGCCGCCCAGGTGCGCGCTCAGGCGGCGGCACACCGTGATCGGCGACTCGCGCCCCACGTAGTCGTGCAGGATCTCGTTGAATTCGCGCTGGAAGGCCGGGTCCGCCTTCGCATCGTCATAGGCCCGCGCGAGTTCGTGAAGCGGGCCCATCAGCGTCTCCGCCACGTATTGCCCGCCATAGGGGCCGAAGTGTCCTTGAGGTTTCATTGTCTTGTCCTTTGAGTTTAGGGGTTTGGATAGATGAGTTCGCGCAGGCGCGCGCCGGGATCGGCCGCGCGCATGAGCGTGGTGCCGATGAGAAAGCCGTCCGCGCCAGCGGCCCGGATCGCGCGGATGTCCGCGTGCGTGCGGATGCCGCTCTCGCCGATGCGGGTGACGGCGGGCGGGATCTTCGCGACGAGCGCCGCCGTGAGCGCGGGATCGGTCTTGAAGGTCCGCAGGTCGCGGCAGTTGACGCCGATCAGCTTCGCGCCCGCCTGCAGCGCGCGGGCGATCTCGTCCTCGGTGTGCGTCTCGACGAGCGCCGCGAGACCGAGGGCGTGCGCGCGGGCGAGCAGATGCGCGAGGCGGGCGTCGTCGAGCGCGGCGGCGATCAGCAGGCAGGCGTCCGCGCCCGCCGCGCGGGCCGCGGCGACCTGATAGTCCGTCGTGAGGAAGTCCTTGTAGAGAAGCGGAACCTCGACCGCGCGGCGCACCGTCCTCAGATACGCCTCGTCGCCGAGGAAGCGATGGGGCTCGCAGAGGACGGAGATCGCCGCCGCGCCGTTCGCCGCGTAGGCGCGCGCGAGCGCCGCCACGTCGAAGTCCGCGCGGATGAGTCCTTCCGAGGGGGAGGCCTTCTTCAGCTCGGCGATGACGTGGATGCCCGGGCCGGCGAACGCCGCGCGGAAGTCGCGCGGAGCGGGCAGCGTCGCGATCCGCGCGAGAAGCGCGTCGTAGGGGACGGCCCGCGCGGCGCGTTCGGCGTCCGCCCGGCGCGCGGCGCAGAGCTCTTCAAGAATATCCATGCTCGTGTCCGCCTTCCGTGGAGTCCGCGACCATCGTCGCGAGCTTGTTGTACGCCGCCCCCGAGTCGATCGAGAGGAAGGCGCGGGAGAGCCCGTCCGCGAGCGAGGCCGCCTTCTCGCCCGCGACGATCGCCGCCGCCGCGTTGAGCGCGGCCGCGAAGCGATACGGGCCCTTCTCCACGCCCTTCAGGACGTTCACCGTCACCTGCGCGTTCTCCTCGGGGGAACCACCCGCGATCGACTCGACAGGGTAGTATTGGCCCAGCAGACGCTTCGGGTCGAAGTCGTATTCCCGCACCGAACCATCCGCGTGCAGCTCGGCGACGCGCGAGGGACCGGCCAGCCCCAGCTCGTCCAGCCCGTCGGGGCCACAGAAGACCAGCGCCCTTCGCGCGCCGAGCGCCCGCAGCGCGCCGATGTAGAGGGGGATGATCTCCCGGTCGTAGACGCCCAGCGCGTGGCGCGTCACGCCCGCCGGATTCGTCAGCGGCCCCACGAGGTTGAAGATGGTGCGGTAAGGCAACGTCCGCCGCACGGGCGCCGCGTAGAGCATCGCGGGGTGGCAGCGGTTCGCGAAGCAGAAGCCGATGCCGTTCGCGCGGATGGAACGCTCCACGTCCTCGATCGGCAGGTTCAGATTATAGCCGAGCGCCGCCAGACAGTCCGCCGAGCCGCTTTGGGAGGTCGAGGCGCGGTTGCCGTGCTTCGCGATCCGCACGCCGGCGCCGGCGGCGATGAACGCGGCCGTCGTCGAGACGTTGAACGTGCCGAAGCCGTCCCCGCCCGTGCCGACGATGTCCACGGCGTCTGCGGGGGCGTGGACCTTGATGCAGACCTCGCGCATGGCCCGCGCGGCGCCCGTCACCTCCGCCGCCGTCGGACCGTTCATCTGCATCGCCGTCAGGAGCGCGCCGATCAGCACGGGGTCCGTCACCTCGCCGTTCATGATTTCGCGGAACACCGCGAAGGCCGCGTCGGTGGAGAGGTGTTCCTTCCGCTGCGCCGCTTTGAGTGCTTCGATGATCATGCCGCATGCTCCTTCACGATGTCGAGGAAGTTCTTCAGCTGGGTGATGCCGTCCGGCGTGCCGATGGACTCGGGGTGATACTGGATCGACTCGATCGGCAGCGTTCTGTGGCGCAGCCCCATGATCTCACCGTCCTCGGCCGTCGCCGAGATTTCAAAGCAGTCCGGCAACGTCGCGCGTTCAACCGCGAGCGAGTGGTAGCGCATTGCGACCATTCCCTGCGGCAGCCCTCTGAACAGACCCTTCCCGTCGTGCCGCAGGCGGGACGTCTTGCCGTGCATGAGCTGCTTCGCGCGGACGATCCGGCCACCGAACGCCTGCGCGATGGACTGGTGCCCAAGGCAGACGCCCATCAGCGGAACTCGTTCCGCAAAAGCCTTGATGGCCGCAAGCGTGATGCCCGCGGTGTCCGGATTGCCCGGTCCCGGCGAGAGCACAATTGCCTCGGGCCTGAGCGCCGCAATGCCCGCAAGGTCGATCTGGTCGTTCTTCGCAACCTGGACGTCGGCCCCGAGCACGCCGAACGCCTGCACGATGTTGTACGTGAAGGAATCGTAGTTGTCGATCATGAGAATCATGGTGTGGTATTGGGTTTGGGGTGGATTAGAGGGTGGTGGCGAACTGGGCGGCGACGAAGATCGCCTTCGACTTGTTGAGCGTCTCCTGATATTCCTTGATGGGGTCGGAGTCCGCGACGATGCCGGCGCCGGCACGCATCACGAGCCACCCCTTCTCAAGGAGCATCGTGCGGATGACGATTGCGAAGTTCATGTCGCCCGTATAACTGAAGTAGCCGACGGCGCCGCCGTAGATGCCGCGCGGTGACTTCTCGAACTGGGCGATGAGTTCCATCGCGCGGACCTTCGGCGCGCCGGAGAGCGTCCCCGCGGGAAACGCCGCCTCAAGAAGGTCGAAGGCGTCGCGCCCCTCCGCCAGTTCGCCGAAGACGTTGGAGACGAGGTGCATCACGTGCGAATAGCGCTCGACGTGCGCGAAGTCCTCGACGCGGACCGTGCCGATCTTCGAGACGCGCCCGAGGTCATTGCGCCCGAGATCGACGAGCATCACGTGTTCGGCCCGCTCCTTGGGGTCGTTGACGAGGTCCTGTTCAAGCGCCCGGTCTTCGGCTGGAGTCGCGCCGCGCGGGCGCGTGCCGGCGATCGGGCAGGTCGAGGCGAGGCCATCCTGGAGCTTTACCAGCTCCTCCGGGGAAGATCCGATCAGCGTCTTCTCGCCCAGCTTGAGGAAGAAGTTGTACGGTGAGGGATTCACCAGCCGAAGCGCGCGGTAGAGCGAGAGGGCCGGCAGATCCGTCTCGGCCGTGAACTTCTGCGATGGGACGATCTGGATGACCTCGCCCGCCGCAATCGCCTTCTTGCACGCCTCCACCATGTCGGTGAACTCCGTCTGCGTCATTTCGGGAACGAACGGCCCCACATGGTGCTCCCGTCGCTCACCCCGACGCGCGATGTACTGCGTGATCGAGTCGGCCGTCAGCAGGGAGTCATACACGTCCTGGATGCGTCGGCAGGCACGCATATAGGCCGCGTGGACCGTCTCGCGCATCGTAGGCCCCGTCACGTAGGAGATGATGATCGTCTGGCGGACATGATCGAAAACGAGGATCGTATCCGTCAACAGGAACTCCGCCGTCGGCGTCCCCTCCTCGCGCGTGAGGCCAACGCGGGGCACGAACGTGCGAACCGCGTCGTAGGCGAGGTATCCGATCGCGCCACCCTGAAGCGGTGGCAGTTCCGGCGCCGGCGTGAACGGCCGTCCGAGAACCTGCGGACGGAGCTCGGTCATCGGATTGTACTTCCCATGTTCGGAATAGGTCGCATAGGGATCAAGCCCGAGAAATGAGTAGCGTCCGCAAGTCTCCCCGCCCGTAACGCTCTCAAGCAGGAAAACCGACTCCTCGTTGGAGACGCGCGTCAGAACCGAGACCGGTGTCTCGCGGTCCGCGAGGAACTCGCGGAACACCGGCGTGCGGGCGCCAGTCTCGACACGCCGCGCGAACTCGTCTTCTGTCAGAAACTTCAACATGACTTCTCCTGAAATGTGGATGATGGTAATGGAGGGTGGATGGAAAAACAACGGGCCCCGCTTCTCTCAAAGCGGGGCCCGTGTCGTCAATCAAGAATACAATCCGGTGTCACCACGCCTTGAGAGCGAGGATGCACCACCAGATGTTGGAACGGAATGTGCTCATATGGTGCGTAGTATAACAGAACACTTCGCCAAAGGCCGTAACGCAGAGTTACGGAAAGAATTCTTTCCGTCGCCTACGGGAATGCCCGTCACGGAGCCACAAGACGGATGGTGATCGTCCGCACGGGGGTATCTTCCTTCGGCGCCGATGTGCGACGGCATGTCAAGACGACGTCCGCATTGCCGTCCGAAAGGCGGCGTAGGGTCACAAGCGCGGTCTCGGGTCCGCCCGAGGCACCCTTCGACCTCTGTTTCGCCGCGCCACCGCGTTCAATGATCACCGCGTGCGACGCCGCCTTCGGGGGCTCGCCCCAACGGCAGCCCTTCGGTTCCTTCAATTCAACGAGCACGGGTTCGCCCCTGACGGCCTTCACCGCGAAGTCGCCCCCGGGGTCCTTCACGAGGCGGACGGATATCGTGCGCGTGGTGGTGCGCGTCGTCTGCCGACTTCGCCCAACTGGCGCGATTGAAGCCCCCGTCGTCGCACCAGTTTCGGGTCGCTTCCCCGAGACACTGCCGCTCGGGTAGCCGTGCCGGAAGCTCCGATACACGGTATAGGCCTCACTCCCTGCAGCTAGCCAGACGGCGACGAACACCAACAGCACACGACTCGTCATCTCCCCTCCCTCCCGAATCAGGGTACCACTGGCGCAGCGGCCTCCGGACGTGTATCGAGCTTAATGTCGTCGAGATACCAGACGGAGTTCGTCGCGCCGTAGCAGGCAAAGCCGATCCACTTCAACACGCGAAACCTCGAATCGCCATACTTCTCGAACGTCGCTCGCGCCGTCTCGCCGCCACGCGGCGTGATGGCAACCGACCAGCGGCCTTTCTCCGCGCCTGAGATCGGCAGACGTAACTCGACATCGTGCCAGATGCCGGGCTTCGCCGCACAGATCGTCCGCCCGCCTGCCACGAACGAACCGTTTGCGTTGACGGTGAGCGTGAGCGCGGTCGCGTAGCGTTCCCCCTTCGGGTAGTCGCGCAATTCCAACGTGGGGGTCACGCCCGCCTCGATCTTGATGGCGAACGTGAGCGTCGCGGTGCCCGTCTCGACGCCGCAGGAGGCGGTGACGATCGGCGTCCAACTGGGCGAGAGATCGGGCGCGTCGATAAACTTGAGCGCCTTCTTCCCCTGGGCCGGCTCGATCTCGACGACCTGAATCTGCCCCGGGCGCCCCGCATTGCCGTCCAGTGGCGCGAAGGCGCCCATGGAGAGCGTGGCGTTCCCCGTGCGGAAACGCTCGAAGTCCACCGACAGCTTCTCGCGCCGGTACGGCGGCGCCTTGGGCGCATCCTCGAAGGCGTCCCAGCACCGTTCCTCGGAGAGAGCACGCCAGGCGGCGTCCGTCTTGTAAACGCCGGCCTCCCGCCAGTCGAACGGCTTGAAGCCGCGGGCGAGCGCGGGCGAGTTTGGCCGCAAACGCCAGTCACCCGCCGCGGGATCGACGAAGAGCGGGTCGGCGATCGCGCCGTGCGCGTCGTGCCCCAGCTTCCGCCACGCCTCCCAGCTCTCGCCCTTGAAGGCCGTCTCGGTCACCGGGCCCGTAGCGCACCAGTAGAGGTTGTTGTCCGTAATGATGTCCCGGGCCGACTCAAACGAACCGCCGCCGCAGTAGGTTCCCGCCTTGGGCTCCGTCCACCAGAAGATGTTGTTCATCACGCGGATCGTGACGTGATCCTCGGCGCGGGAGCGCCAGACGCCGTTTCGCGCGAAGGTCAGGCACAGGTTGTTGGAGTAGATGTTCTCACTGCCGTAGTGCTGATGGATGGCACCGTCGCGGCACTTCTCGACGAGGTTGTCGCAGAAGACGAAGCCGTGCGACCCCTCGTCCGTGTAGAGCCCCCATGCGGGAGAGCCGTTGTCCGCGTAACCGTTCACCTCCCAGATCCAGTTGTTGCGCACGACGCTGCCCGTGTTGTCACCGAGCGTGTAGACACCGCCCATGTCGGAGAGCGCGCCCTGGCCGATGTGGTGGATGCGGTTGTAGGCGATGAGATTGTCGCGGTTGACCGTAGGCGCGTAACCCCAGGTCCAACCGAGCGAGACGCCCGTGTAAAAGAAGTCGCAGATTTCGTTGTGCACGATCGTACAGTCGCGCGCGTGGCCCATCCACACGCCGATGCCGGCCTGCAGCACACGGCCGCCGTGACGGATGATCGAATCCTCCACGCGCAGGTGCGACGAGACGCCGTCCATGGACTTCTGCCGCGCGCGGTTGTCGCCGCCGAAATAGATGCCGCCCGCGCCGAGGTCCTCCACGAGAGAATGCCGCACGGTCACACGGCGGCAGCCGTTTCGCAGATAGAGGCCGTGGCCGCCGGTGTGGGCGATGCGGCAGTTCTCGAAGGAGAGGTCCTCAACGCCCGTGCCGACGATGGCGCCCTCCTGCACATTGGAGGCCGCCTGGCTGTTGTAGACACCCTTCGGGCCGATAAGAAACGCCGTATGCTCGAAGCCGATGCCGACGAAGGCGACGTCGCGCACAACCGCGCCCGCCGCACGGTCACCGGCGAATGTAACGACGGCCGTCGATACGGGCACGTACGCGACGTCCTTCGCCACCGACTCGCCGGCGCGCGGAATGTAGAGAAGCTTCCCCGTCTTGACGTCGTGGAACCATTCGCCCGGCGCGTCGAGGGCCGAACGGACATTTTCGAGCGCATAGCGGGGGCGCGTGGCGGACCAGAAGAAGAGCGGACGCTTCATCCCCTGTTTCATCACCAGCCGCCCTGTCTGCGCGTCCACGCTCTCCACGCGGCCGTAGCCCATGTCCCAGCTCTGCCACACGGCGACGAGCGCCTGCTCCAGTTCGTCCTGCGGCAGCTTCGCCAGCGGGGCGATGTCGGCGACGTCGGCGAAGAACGCGCGGTTGGCGGCCTCCACGTCGGAATCCTTCATATAGTGGTAGAAGCGGTTCGGCGAACGCGCCCGTTGGGCACGGTGGTCACCAACCCAGAGCTGGTCGAAGACAAGGCCCGCCGGCACGTCCGTCACCCACACGCCATCCGCCCTCGCGGTGAACGGCTTCAGTTCGCGGCCCCCGTCGAAGACGGTCGTGCGGGCGGAGTGGCCACGGAAGCGGACGGAGGAATCCGCCGCCGTGAACACCACCGATTCCGTGAGAGGATAGCGCCCGGGCTTCACGTCGATTTCAACGGGACGCCCCTTGACAACCCCGGAGGCCCTCAACTCGCGCGCCTTCGCAAGGGCCGCGGCGGGCGTTCGGATGTCGCCATCGAGGGAAAGCTCGATGTCCGCGCCGCACACGCGGTCCGCAATCAGCGGAACCGCGCACGCAAACAGCCGAAACGCAAGCCGAACCAGATTGTCGCCCATGACATGAAGTTTCGCGCAAGCCATATCGGGAGGCTCCTTTGGAGTTTCGCTCTACCGCTGGACACGGGCGTTGCCGGCGTAGACGTCCCACACCTGCTTCTCGTCCGCGGGTTCGGCGTAATCGTTCAGCGAACTCGCCGCCATCACGCCGCTCGCCCAGCCGAACTGGGCGCACTTCTCGCCACTCCAGCCCTTGAGCACGCCGTAGAGGAGACCGCCCGTGAATCCATCGCCGCCGCCAATGCGGTCCAGCACGTCAATGTCGCGCGGCTCCTCGACAAACCACTTGCCGCCGGCGCGCACGATGGCGCCCCAGAGATGGTGGTCGGCGGAGATGACCTGACGCAACGTCGTGGCGTACATCTGGGCGTTCGGATACTTCTTGGCGACCTTCTCGATCATCTCCTTGAAGCTCTCGATCTTGCCCTTGAGGGCCTTACCACCGGCCTCGGGCCCCTTGAAGCCGAGACAGAGCTGGAAGTCCTCCTCGTTGCCAACGAGAATGTCCGCCACGGACGCGATCTGGTGGAACGCCTTCGAGAGCTCGGCCTCGCGGCCCTTCCAGAAGGTGGCGCGGTAGTTGAGGTCGAAGCTGACGAGCGTGCCGTACTTCTTGGCGGCCTTCGCGAGCGCGAGGCAGCACTTCGTCGTCTCGGGACTCATTGCGGCGATAAGGCCGGAGAGGTGGAGAATCTGCACGCCGTCCTCGCCGAAGATATTCTTCACGTCGTAGTCCTTTGGGTCAAGCGTGCGGCCGACCTCGCCCGCACGGTCGTTCCACACACGCGGCGCACGGAGGCCGAAACCAGAGTCGGCGATGTTGAACTGGTGACGGTAGCCCCACGGGCCGCCCTGCGCCACGTCCGGGCCAACATAGGCGATGTTGCGGGCGCGCAGCTGCGCCTTGATGAAGGCGGCCATTGGGCTGCCCTGCACAAAGCGGGTCATCACGAGGCACTCGGGCCCGAGCGAGCTCGTCACGTTGAGCACGTTCGTCTCGGCGCTCGTCGCCTGAAGCAGGAAGCGGTTGGAGTTGTGCACCGCCATGCGGTTCTCGGGCGTGATGCGCAGGCCCATGGAGGAGACGCACGCGACGGCGTACTTGCAGTTTTTACGAACCTTCATTTCAGCTGTCCTTTCATTGGTATTCTTGAGTTCAAATGGTATGTAGAGCATTACTTCAACAGGTCGCCGACTTCGAGGGCAATCGCCTCGGCGATGCGGGCGTGCCCGGCATCGGAGGGATGCAGGCGGTCCGTTTTCGGATTGTGGATGAATGCGTCCTGCGACACCGCGTTCGGATAGAGCCCCGACGCGGCGTGGAGATCGACGACCTTCGCGGCCCAGACGTTGCCCGCCTCCTTGACGACGGCCACATAGTCGTCGAGGAAAAGGCCGCGCGCGTTCGAGTAGGATTCATCCGGCTGCACGTTCGTCGGGCTGAAGGCCGCATAGCCACGATGAATGGACGTAAGCAGCACGATGCGCGCCTCCGGGAAGTTGTCCTTCAGATACTTCATCGCAAGGTTGATGCGCCCGCGGAATGTGCCCGCGTCGAAGACGAACGAGCGCTTGCGAAGCTTGACCTGCGCGCCGTTCTTGTTCACCGTCTCTTCCCCGAACGTGTACCACTCGCCCAGGGGCACGCCGGCGTTGTAGTCGTTCGTGCCGGCAAAGACGAAGATCACGTCCGCCCCCTCGGGATGCTCGGCCTTGAACGCCTGCGCCTGCGCGACGATGTGGACCATCTGCTGTCCATTAATACCGTAGACGAGCGGCGTGAAACCGTAACGTTCGCCGAGGAAGCCCCAGTAGTTCTTCGTGCAGCCGACGTGGCACTTGTCCGTGACGGAGTCGCCGAGGAAGAGGACACGCTTCGAGGGTTTGCGGAACTGCGCAAGCCAGGCAGCGGCTTCGTCCGACCAGGCGTCAGTGGGGCTCCCCAACTTACGGAGGCCGTAACCATGTCCGCCACGCGGATAGACGCGAATCGTGGAGGAGACACCCGCCAAGCGCAGGTGGTAATCGTAAGTGACGGCGGTCTCGATCTGGCAGAAGTCGTCCTCCGACTGGGCGATGAACGCGGGCGGCGTCGCGGCGTCGATGGGGTAATCCGCTCGAATTGCCATGCCCGTCCAGCCCTTCCAGGGCGACTTCGGGTCGTTGCGCGTGCGAATGTCCCACGGGTAGATCGGCATCTGGAAGTCGGGTCGGCAGGAGAAGTCGTCCGCGTCGTCAATGCGCGCGTAGAATCGCCGCCGCCAGTTCGTCGATGCCCTGATCGCGAGGTTCGCGCCAGCGGAGAAACCAATCACGCCAACGCGCCCCGCGTCGATGCCGTACTTCGCCGCGTCTCGGCGGAGAAGGCCGATTGCGCGCTGCACATCGCAGAGCGCCGCGTCGCGCTGATCCGGGGCACGGTAGAGCAGCACGGCCGCGGAGAAGTCGAGCGTGTTGAGCCAGTCCGCCACTTCGGTGCCCTCCTTGTTCCAGCCCAGCACCGAATAACCGCCGCCAGGGAGAATCACCACCACCGGCTTCGCGCCGGCGCCAGGCGCGCGATAGAATACGAAGAACGGATCGTTGATGTCCGTCACCACGAGATTGCGCTGATTCAATTCCCTCTCGGTGAATTGAATAGGCTTGTCGTTGGCGCGCAGCGGGACCTTCCCCGCTGGCCAGAGCTTCGTCTCGGCGGCGGGGTCGTGGCGCCAGAGCTCCTGAATGAGCGCGGCGCGCTGCTCCGGCGTATCGACGGCGGCCTTGTACTTCTCCGGACCCGCCCACAACGCGATGGAGGCGAACAAGCCAACGACGAACAGCGTTCCTATCATCTTCATTTTGAATCTCCTCTTCTGTTAGCGGCCAAACGCCTGGTCCGCAAAATCGAGAATCCAGTTCCAGTCGTGCCCCGCCATGCCGTGCCGCCCGCCCCGGCGCACGTATCCGATGTGGGAGCCGATACAGCGCGTGTCGTAGTTTACCGGGAAATCGCCCTTCGGGAGACCGGGCATCCCCAGGAACTCCCATGCGGCGGAGGCCGCGATACAGGAAAGCCACTCGCCCTTCGTATCGAACCAGCCCTGGTTGAAACCCTCCACGAGAATGCGGCGGGGCGCGATTGACGCCACGAGCAGGTGCTGGTCGAAGGCCATCGCCTGCTCGTTGTCGATGTATTTACCGTAGGCCGCGCAGTACCAGTGCGGGAATGCAGTCATCTCGGTGGAGACGTTCTCGCCGAAGTCGCGCTTGGCGAGCGGAACGCCGCCGCCGCCCGTCTGGTTGGGGACGCAGACGGCGAAGCGCTCATCGCGCGAGCAGGCGAGGAGGGCCGTCTTCGCGAGGCGCGAGCAGCCCGTGGCGACGCTCTTCGTCGCGTCGAGCTCGGGAATCGTGAAGGCGAGGTCGAGGCCACGGGAGAGCCCCCAGGCCCAGGCGCCGATCGCCGTGATGTTGTCCGTCGCGTTCGGATCACGCTTCGGCCAGAGTTCGAAGAGGCCTGTGTAGGCGAGCTCCTCCTTGTCGCCTCGGCGAACCTCGATATCGGGGGACATCTCACAATAGCAGGCGCTCATCACGGCGTAGCCTCGGCCAATGATCGTCTCAAGCGGAAACGGCGAGGAAACATCCGTGCGCCGCATCCGCGCCCGCGTCTTCTCGGAAACCCGATGCCCCTCGACGGAGAACGCCGCGCCGTCGCGGCACCAGCCCCGCTGCACGGGAACCTCGGGGTCCGTCGTCAGTTCATGGTTGCCGCGGTAGTTGAGGAAGAGGATCACGGGGCACGCCGCGGTGTCTTCGCAGACGATGCGTCCGTTCTCCCGCTTTGGCTCCGTGCCCTGGATGCGGTTCGGCAGATAGAGAATCCAATCGACGCGCGGCCCCGTCCTGTCCTTCTTAAACCACATATGGTACTGGCGGCGAATGGCCAGTCCATCCAGAGCCACCCCCTCCTCGAACAGTTCCGTCATCACGGCCTCCGGCGCAGGGGGAATGCGGCCGAACATCTCGCGCGCGAAGATTCCAACGATCTCCGCGCGGCGGGCGGGCCATTCGGACGCATCCTTCAGCCTGCGGCCATCCGCAAACGTGAGCGGATCCTCAAGCGTGTAGGGGGCGACCTTTGCCTCATCGTAGTTCGGCTTCCGCGCCTGCGCGCCCAACGCCAGCACGGCGCCGAGAAGGACAAGAGTCGTCTTCATCTGCATGGGCATCCTCCTTTACTGAACTGCCTCGAAGATTCTCAAGGGGCAACGCGAACCTCGTCAATCGATTTCGCGTCGGCCGCCAGCATCACGAGGCGATCAACGCCAAGCGCCACGCCGCCCGAGGGCGGCATGAACTGCAAGAGCCGCAGAAAGTCCTCGTCCAATGGATAGTCGGCCTCGCCGATCTCCCGCCGCGCGGCCCGCGCGGACTCGAAGCGGCGGCGCTGTTCGTCCGCATCCGTCAGCTCTGTGAACGCATTGGCGAGTTCCATGCCGCCCACATAGAGCTCCCAGCGTTCCGCAACGTCCCCGCGAAGCTTCGAAAGCGACGCCGCCTGCGGAGGATAGTCAATCAGAAACGTCGGCTCCTTCGGGAGGTTCGGCTCGATCTTCGTCGCCATATCGAAGTCGAAGCGGTCCGCGTCCCAGTCAGCAAAGGGATCCCAGCCCGCGTATTCGCGATAGGCGGCGCGCACGGTCACGCGACGAAAACCCGTCTGCGTCGAATCGATCCCCAACACCGCCGTGACGAGCGACTCCATGTCCGCAAGGATATCAAGGTAGTCGGCCTGCGCGCGATACCATTCGAGCATCGTGAACTCGGGGCTGTGGCGGCTGCCGCGCTCGCCCGCGCGGAAGCAAGGCCCCATCTGCCAGATGCGCGTCATGCCGACTGCGAGGAGTTTCTTCATCTGAAGTTCGGGCGAGGCGCGCAGAAACCAGTCGCCGCTGGCGGGGCAGTCGATGTGCGGTTCTGGCGCCGGCGCAGGAATGCGCACGGGCGTTTCGACCTCGACGAAGCCGCGCGCGTCGAAGAACGCACGAATCTGCCGCAGCACGCGGGCCCGAACCTCAAGCTTGGCGATATCCGTCATGCGCGGGGTACTACTTACTCGGCCAGTCTTCAACGGGAAAGGCGGTCATCATCGAGAAGCGTCGTCCGCGCGCAGCATAGCTCCAGACGATCTTCTTGTCGCGCGTGACCTCGAACGCCGTGGTACGGCTGCCGTCCTCAACGCCGTTCGCATAGGTCCCGACGACGAGATTGCCGTTCGCCCTCTCCCAGATGCCGCAGAGGTTGTCGAGCTTGAGCTCCGGCGCGTCCGCGCAGGTGAACTGCCACACGACCGCGTGATCGGGCGTGAACTCGGTGATGGCGCCGAGATGGGAGACGAGCGTGTTGCCGTTTGCGCGGCGCAGGACGTCGAAGGCGAGGGCGGGCGTCGGCTGTTCCCAGAGGAGAACGCCCTTCGCATCGTACTCGCGCACGACGTTCGCCGTCGAGCAGCAGACAAGATAGGTTCCCTGATCAGTCTTGCGCACCATGCGGAAATGACCGTGCGCACCGGGCATCCGGCCATCGGCGCCGCGCGGGTCGGCCTTGAACTTCACGACGGGTTCCGTGGTGCCCGCCTTCAGCTCCGTGATGAAGTCCGTGCCGTTCTCGGCGACGACGATGTTGCCGTTCTTCAGAATCTCGAACCCATAGAGGCCCTCCTTCTCGCAGGGCTTGTAGAAGAGCTCGGTCTTGCCGGTGAGAATGTCCGTGCGGTAGAGGTCGCCGTTCGACCAGTAGACCCAGTCGCCGTTCCTCCACACGCGGTGGATGTTGCCGCAGCCGGACTTGCTCCACGCCACGCGCCCGTCCGGGGCGACGACGAAGGCCCGCCCCGCGCCACACGTGAGGAGCGGCTGCTCCATGCGGCCCCGAATGGGCGAATCGGCGCAGGCGACCAGAGCCGCGAACGCCACGGCAAGCATCGGCATCTTCATCGGCCGCCCCTTCCAATCACGAACCGGGATGGACGGGGTGTCCGCCAGCCTTGCAGAGCGGGCACGCGGCGGGCTCCCAGGTGGTCGGCTGGATCTGGATGAGCGAGAACATCGGAATGTCGCCGAACGTCACGGCGCCCTTCGAGCGATCCACGAGCAGAACGACGGCGGCGACTTCGGCGCCGGCGGCCTTCACGAGGTCGATCGTCTCCTGCACGCGCCCGCCCTTCGTGACGACATCCTCGGCGACGACGTAGCGTTCGCCGGGCTTGAGGGCGAAGCGGCGCATCGCGAGCTTAGTGATCGGCTTGCCGGTGGCGTCAACGCCCTCGCCCTGCACCTTCTCGGCGAAGACGCACTTCGTGTCGAGCGCGCGGGCGACCTCGTGACCCACGAGAATACCGCCGACGGCGGGGGAGATCACGCCGTCGATCCGGCCAATGTCGCACGCGGCGTTCATCTTCGCCACGACCTCGTCGCAGAGCCGCGCGGCGATGCGCGGGTAACGAAGAACGTTCGCGCACTGGAAGTAGCGGTCGGAGTGCAGCTTGGAGCGAAGCTCGAAGTGTCCGCTCAGCAGGGCGCCGGTGTCGGCGAAGATTTTGAGGATTTCCTCTTCGGTCATCATGGTTTGGTTCCTTATTCGGTTGCCTGAAGTGATTCGGGAAGCGTCAGCAGATCCGCGCGCAGCGCCTGGCGGAGCCGCCGGGCGTCGGCGCCGTCGTCCGGCGGCACGGAGACGGGCACAAGCGCCGCCGCGTCGGCGGTCGAGGGCGGCAGCAACGGCACGGCCCCATCGTCGAGCGCGCCGGGCGCGCGCCGGGCGGTGAACTCGTCCGGAAGGGGCAGCGCCCCAAGCGGCGGCGCGTCGTCAACGAAGTCGAATGCGTCGATGCGGCTCTCGGAGGTCGGCACCGTGCTCCCCCTCACCTGCCACGACATGCGCGCCCTCTGGACGACGGCCCCGTAGGTCGCGGCGTCGTAGGTGACGAACGACGCAAAGGGTTTCGGCACCGTGACGCCGACCGGCTCGAAGAGGAGCGCCTTGCGGGGAATCTGCAAGGCAAGGACGGCCGTGAGCGCCACGACGGCCAGAAGCGGCCAGCAATCTCGCACGAGCCGCTTCATTCGCGGCGCTCTCCGATCTGGACGCGGGCGACCCCGGCCTCCCGGGCCAATCCAACCAGACGCATGACATCGCCGGAGGGAACGCGCGCGTCGGCCAGCAGAAGCAGCGTGCCGGAGGCCTCCCCCCGGGCACGGACGGAAAGCCGCCCGCGGAACGAATCGATGGACGCATCGTCCGAAAGCGAATAGCGCGCATCGTCGAAGAAGACCAGCGTCTCGCGTCCCGTCGCCCCTTCCCGCGCGACGGGCACCACGATCGCGGCCAGCCCCGGCAGGGCGCTCTCGCCCCCAATCGGCGCCGGCAGATTGAATACGACGCCCGGTGCGGCGGTCAACCGCCCTTCGATCAGCGAGAACTCGACCAGCAGAAGCGCCAGGGCGATCCACGGCGCGGCAACCGTGAGCGGGCGCGCCCATTTGCAGCCGTGCTTCCAGATGCCCTCGGGCCGAATGGGCCGCCAACCCCAGTTCGTGGACTTCACGACGCGACCTCCCGATGCCCCGCGAGAATGCCGAGGATGTCGCTCGCGGCGGCCTCCAGCTCCACGACCAATCGATCCAGCCGCACGTGGAGCATCCCATACATCACCTGCACCGAGATCGCCACGACGAGCCCGGCGGCCGTGGCGACCAGCGACTGCATCGCGCCCCCCAGCAGATCGGCCCGCGTCACGAGCGCCGTGGTGTTGAGGGCCAACAGCACGCGCGTCATGCCCAGCACCGTGCCGAGCAGCCCCAGCAGCGGCGCCGCCTGGGCGATGATCGCCAGCAGCGCCAGCCGCCGTTCGAGACGCGCCACCTCCGCCCGTCCCGTGGCGTCAACCGTTTCGCGGAGAATGCGCGCGGAATCGTCGCGGTGGCGCAGCGCGGTGGCGACCACGCGGGCGACGGGCGCGGACGTGTCGTCGCAGATCGCCAGCGCCTCCGAGACGTTCCCCTGATCAAGGACGTTCGCCACGCCGCGGATGAAATCCTGGTAGTCGATCTGCGCGCGGCGGAGGTCCAGCAGACGGCAGAAGAACACGAACACGGAGACTCCCCCCAGCAGGGTCAGAACCCAAAACACCGGCCCGCCGACCATTGTCCACACGCTCATCAGAAACCACCCTTCTCCTTCAGCCGCCTGATACGCCGCTTCGCCTCGTCCGCCGAAGAGACCCGCGCGGCCACAAGATACTCCAGCATTTTGACGGCCTGCCGCAGTTCGCCGCGCGACTCGTGGTAGTCGGCGAGAATGAAGGCCGCCCGCGCGAAGAACGCGCGCGCCGTGCCATCGAACCAAACCCGCTGCGCGGCGTCCTTGCCCTCCGGCCGCACGGCGTTCCAATACGCCAGCACCACGTGCGTGTAGTATTCCTCCACGGCCTCCTCGAAGCGGTGCAGCTTCTCCAGCGCTCGCCCGACCTTGAAGGCGAGCTCCAGACGCGCGGACGGCGTCAGCTTCGCCCCCTGGAGGAGCGTCCGGTAGGCCTCAAGGGCATCGCGGTAGCATTTCGCGTCGTCCGCCCCCATTGCGAACAGACAGTCCGCGCGCGACACTTCGGCAAGATAGCGCAGTTCCTCGGAAACGGGCATCCGCCCGGCGCGCTCGAAGACGAGCACCGCCCCGTCGAAGCGGGAGAGTTCCTTGAGCGCCTCCCCCTGAAGGACGAGCGCCTCCGCGACGAGCGCCGTCTCGGGCGTCGCCTTCGCGGCGGCATCGACCGACGGCGCGTTCCTCTCGACGCGCCCGGTCAGCTCCAGAACCTTCGGGAAGTCGGAGAGGGACTTCGCGCAGTGGGCGGCGCGCACAATCGATTCGAGGCGCCGCGTCGCCGTGGCGTGCTCGTTCGTCATGCAGGCCTCGAAGCCCGCGATGGCCGTCGTCCACTCGCGCCGCCCGGCCTCGAACTTGGCCACCCAGAACTGAAGATCGCAGCGGAGCGCGGAATCCGGCACCGTCGCAAGCAGCGCGCGGGCGGCGGCGTAGGCCTCGCGGTCCCGGCCGTCCCCGTAGAGGCAGAGCACGGTGAGGAACCCCATCTCGTCGCGCCGCGCCGGACGCAGCTTGGCGACGGTCGCGAAATCGGCCTCCGCCTCGCGGAAGCGGTAGGCGTGGTAGAGGGCCCGTCCGCGTCCGTAGAGCGCGCGCACCCGCTGTTCGACGGTCGGGGTCTGAAGAGGCTTTGCGCTCAGGACGGTCCCGTAGTCGGCGATGGCCTGCTCGAAATGCCCGCGCGCCCCTTCCAGAGACGCCACGCGCAGCGCGGCCTCCACCGCGTTCTCCCCGCCCGCCCCCATCAGCGCGCGGAACAACCGGGCCGCCTCGTCCGTATGGCGTGCGCGCAGAAGGGATTCCGCCTGGCGGAACTGCGCGGCGGCGCGCAGCATCCCTTCGGGAACGGCCCCGTAGGCCGCCGCCGCCTCGTCGAACCGTTCATCGGAGAACAGGGCCTCGGCCTGCTCGAAGACGCAGCGCGCGCGCGTGGCCACGTTGGTGGCGACCTGCGCGGCGCGGGCGAACATCCCGACGGCCTCGGCGTGGCGCCCCAGCCGGGCGAAGGCGAACCCGCGCCCCTCAAGCACGTGCACGTCGAGCGTGTGCTCGGGATAGGCCTGAAGGAGCACGTCGTATTCGCGCGCCGCAGCCGCCGCGTCCCCAACCGCGAGCAGGTCATCCGCGAGACGCAACTGCGCCGCCCCGGAATCCGCCTCGCCGGTATACTTGCGGACGAGCGAGGAGATGAGTTCGCGCCCCTGCGCGCGCGTGGCGGCGTCGGCCAGAAGAACAAAGCCGAGCGTAAAGCCCGCCTGGCAGACCAGCGCAGGACGCGAGGCGCGGGCGACGGCATTGGATGCGACGCGGCGGGCGTCGTTCGTGGCGCCTGCGGAGAAGTAGGCGTCGGAGAGCGCGCAGGCGGCCTGCACGTACACACGCTCCTCCGTGTTCGTGCCGGCGGCCACGAGCGCCTCCAGCAGACTGCGGGCACTGTCGGCGTGGCCCGTCCGCAGCGAAAGCTGCGCCGCCAGCAGACGGGCCGCATCCCCTGCCGGTCCCTTGACGGAGGCTGCGTTCTCCTTCGCGAGCACCGCCAGCGCCCCCGGCACGTCGTCGAAGCGGGCGAGGGCCCGCGCCCATTCAACGGCATTCTCGGCCCGCGCCGACGGATCGCCCGCAAGCGCCGCGGCGGCCTTCGCGAACAGGGCCTCGGCCGCCGCACGGTCGCCGGCCAGGACCGCCGCACGCGCCGAGAGCCGCAGCGCCAGCACGTCGTACGGCGGCGACTTGAAATCCGAGGCGAGCAGACGGCGGGCGGCGTCGAGCTTCCCGCGCTCCAGATTCGCCCACGCCCGCCAGTAGACGAAGCCCTCGCCTGAAGCCTCGGGCCACGCCTCCAGACGCGCCAGCAAATCATCCGTGCGCCCCGCGCCCGCAAGGGCCTCGATTTCGACCAGGCGCGCCGCCGCGCGCTGCGTGTCGTCCGCCGCACCCGCGGCGGCCTCCGCCGCCACCTTCGCGGCGACGTTCCACAGGCCATCCCCCAGCGCGCGTCGCGCCACGTCAAGCCGCGACGGCTCGGCGGCGGCAAGCGACGCGGCGGCGACGAGCGCCAGAATGGACGCGCGGCACTTCATTGCTCGGCGCCAAGATACCCCATCTCCGCCAGCAGACGGCCGTTCTTCATCCAGTTCGGCACCACCTTCACCCAAAGCCCCAACCTCACGCGCACGCCGAACATATCCGACAGCTCGGGCTCGGCGCACTGGCGAACGGCCTTCAGAAGGCGCCCGCCCGGACCAATCACGATGCCCTTCTGGGAGGGACGGTTCACGTAGATCGTCGCCTCCACCTCCCAGCCGGACTTCTTCTCGACGAGCTGGGAGACGACCACGCCCACTTCGTGCGGGACCTCGTCATGCAGACGCTGGAGCAGCTTCTCGCGGATCACGTCGGCAATCGCGAGCTTGCGCGGGTAGTCCGTCACGATGTCGTCGGGGAAGAGCGCGGGGCCGGGCTCCGCCAAGTCGAAGAGCGCGTCCATCAGCGCATCGCAGCCGCCGGGACGAATGGCGCAGGCGTTGACCCAGACGGGCTCGCACGTCTCGTGCGGCGCCTCATCCGTCCCCGGATTTCGCGGCGGCTCGGAGGCCACCTCCCGCCAGAGGTCGCGGAACATCGTCTCGAAGAACGGCGCGCGGTCGCACTTGTTGAGCGCGAACACGCACTTGCGCGGGGCCTCCTTCGCCACCCGGCGCATCCATCCCTCGTCCTCAAGCTGCGGCTCGTGGCCCGCGTCGAAGACGACGAGCAGCACGTCCACCCCGGCGGACGAGGCGCGCGCCATGCCGTTGAGCAGTTTGCCGAGCGGCCCCACGGCCTTGTGGAGACCCGGCGTGTCGAGCAGGACGAGCTGCCCCCGGGCATCTTCGACGATGCCGCGGATCGTGTTGCGCGTGGTCTGCTCCACGGGGCTCACGATCGAGACCTTCTCGCCGACGAGACGATTGACGATGGTGGACTTGCCGGCATTCGTGCGACCGACAACGCCGACGATAGCCGCCTTACGGACGGAGGTCTCGGCCACGGGTGAGGTTTCTTCAGTCATATGACGCAGAGAGTTTACCAAATCCCCGCCCACTCCGCCATCAAGAACCTCCCTTCAGCCCCTCCGGGGTTCACCTTTTCTGTTGCGTGCTTTGTGTTGGCCTTATATGGTCGCGCGCGCGAGGCGGCCGTCGTCGCCGACCATGTCTTTGAACTGGCCCACGATCACGAACCGATCGTTCACGTTGATTCTGTACCCGGCGCAGGCGCGGACGCCACCGAGAGGTTGCCCACCTCCCGCCGACGTCACATTATACCAGAGACGATGGGCGATGCGACTTCCTAGGCGATTCTGAATTCCACTCGGCAGTGGAAGAAATTCTACTGCCCAGTGGAGTAAATTCTACTGCCGAGTGGAATCTCCTCCACTGCCGAGTAAAATCCGTAGTCTCCTCGGCGACCCCGCCTTCCCTCCTAGGCGAGACCGTGCCCCCTCCTAGACCACCCCCGCGCGCCAATATGGAGAGGAGTAGGGGACGACATATAGAGGAATGGGAACTGGCAGGAGTTGAGGCCCCTGTCGTGGCCAATGGGTTTTGGTATACTATGCGCCCGGTATGTCCAAGAAGTCGGGATTTGTCTGCATTTTCGAATACGCCGCTCTCCGCACCGCCTGTGCGGTCGTCAACGCGATTCCCTATCCGCTCGCCTGCGCCCTCGCGCGCGGCATCGCGGCGGCGGCCGTAACGTGCGGGTTCAAGAAGGCGCGCACGCTGGAGCGCATTCGGACCTGTTTCCCCGAGAAGTCCCGCGCGGAGGCGCTTGCAATCGCCAGACACTCCCTCGCGAACGTCCTGATCAACGTCATCGAGATGATCCGCGCCCCCTCCCTCACGAAGGACTGGATCTCGCGCCACGTCAAGGACGTCGCCGTCTACGCGGACCGTCTGCGCGAAATCATCGACGAGGGCAAGGGGGCCGTCATCATGGTGCCGCACGCCGGGAACTGGTACATGGCCGCCTGGGCGATGGCGCAGTACGGCATCCCCCTTTCCGCCATCGCCGCCCGTCAGCGTAACCCCCGCGTGGATGCCTGGATGAAGCGCCAGTACGGCAGCATCCACGTCGTCGAACGCGGCCGCGCGTCCGTCATGCGCGACATCCTCGGCATCCTGAAGTCCGGGCGGGGCTTCGCGATTCTCCCCGACCTCCGCGTACCGCAGCCGGACGTCGAGGTTCCCTTCCTGAACGGCACGGCGAACGTCTCACACGGCGGCGCCCTCTTCGCCGTCGCCACCGGCGCGCCCATCGTCGTCGCGATCATGCGCCGCGAACACGGGCTTCACACCTTCGAGTATCTCGCGACCCTGCGCCCCGACCCGGCGGCGGCCGACCACAGGGAAGAGGCCCGCCGCCTCACGCGCGCCGTGTTCGAGCTGTTGGACGCGGCCCTCCGCCGCACGCCCGAGCAGTGGTTCTGGTACAACAAGCGCTGGATTCTACAGCCCGCGAAGAAGAAGAGGCGCCACTCAGTCGGCGAGAGGGGCCGCAAGCGGGAATTCGAGGGCTGAGGGCGAGCCGTCCCGAAGCGACGGCGACCAGCGGAACTCCCGCGTCCCCTTCGGGAGCGGCAGGGAGCCCGTGAAGGACTTCGCGCGGGCGTCGACCGAGTGGCCGTCGGTCGTGTAGAAGACCTTGTGCGGATACGGCGGCTCGAAGGTGACGACGCCGTCCTTCAGAACGGCCGTGGTGGACCAGTTCTCGCGCGGGTTCGGTGTGGTGAAGCGGACGTCATCGACGAGCGCCTCGAAGACGCCCCCGCCCGCGCGCGTGTCGAACTTGAACATCACGCTCTTCACCGTCCGCCCCGCAACCCGCGCCAGCGGCACGCGGCAGACGCACCATTCGCCGACCTTGATCTGCCCGGACTGCACCGCGACGCCGCACTCCCGAAGCGGCCGCCCCTCGTCGAAGCCCAGGTCAAGCCCCATGATGCGGCTCTTCTCGTTCAGGGGCTTGAAGCGGTATTCGAGCACCGTGTCGGGATAGACGGGAATCTCCACGGCGGCGATCTCGCAGTAGAGGAAGGAGTAGGCGGGGTCGTCCGACCGGGCGCGCAGCTTCACGGCGTGGGTGTCGCCGTCCTTCACGACGCGGCAGCTCCATTCGCCAACCTTCCGGATGCCGCCCTGGCGGGCGATGCGCCCCTCGACGGCCTTCACGGCGCTCCCCGGCTCGCAGTCGAGGAGGAAATCGACGGGCGGCGCGGCGGGCAGCTTCACCCCCGCCGTGGACGAACTGAAGGAACTGCCGCGCACGACGGCGCGATGGCGCTGGTCGAAGACCTTGAGCGCGCCGTTGCGGAAGGCGTTGCGCTCCACGCTCGCGAGGCCGTTCGAGACGATCACGTGTTCACGGTGGGCGAGGGCGAACTGACCGTCGGCGATCCGCGCGAATCCGTTATGGACGACGACCGGGCCCGAGACCGAGTTGAACTGGTCGAGGTTCACGCGGCCCCGGCCACGCTGGATGAGCGTGGGCTTGTCCACCCAGAACTGGGAGGCGTGGAACTCGCTCGTCCCCGCGTCCGTCTCAGGCAGAACGATGCCGCCCTTCTCCAGCTCGGTGTCGCTTTCGTAGGGGACTAGCTGTGCGAGCGCCGCGCGCAGGAGGCCGCCCTCCGCCTGATCGACCACGACGTCCCGCGCGCCGGTATCCGTGCCGTGGATGAGGAGCGCGGCGCGGTTCTTCCCGTAGAAGGCAATTCCGTCCCGCGCCGCGTAGAGGAAGGTGCCGCGAATCTGCTCGTCCGCGCAGTCGCGGAACACGAAGCCCTCCAGGCTCGTCCGCAGATAGCCGCTCTCCCAGCCGCCGACGGGTTCCTTTCTGGCGGGCGGCGGCGGCGGGTTCTTCGCGAATGGCAGTCCCGGCACACGGCGCTTCGAGTAGTGCGGGTTGAACTGAAGGTCCTCCACCCAGCCCCGCGTGCGCGAATTGCCCACGAACACGCCACGCCGCCAGCAGCAGCCCGAGACGTAGGATATCCGATGCCCGTCCGAGGGATGCGTCGCGAAGTCCGCCCCCTGCCAGCCATTGCCGATGTTGACGTCGCGCAGCCAGCAGTTCCGCCCGAGGGAGCGGACCGTCCAGGGATAGGGCTTCGGGTCGATCGTCGTCTGCTCCGGGTACCACATGGTCAGCCCGCGCAGGCCGGACCCGGACTCCAGCGAGATGAACGGCGCGCCGTTCTCGTCGCCCGCGCCGTGGTACGGCATCAGGACGGACCCGCCCGAACAGGTGTGGTGCGGCACGTCCGAGCAGCCGCGAAGCTCCACGCCGCCCGGCACGCGGATGTTCGCCCGGAACTTGTAGAAGCCCGCAGGAACGTAGACCGTGCCGCCACCGGCCCTCGCCGCGGCGTCCAGCGCCTTCTGGAACGCCGGCGCGTTGTCCTCCAGCCCGGCCGATGCGCCGAAGGTCGTCACGTCGAGGAAGGCGAAGGACTTCAGATTGGGCATCACCAGCGGCTCGGGACGGACGGGCTGCCCATCGCCGGGAACAATCGTCGCGCACGTCCCCGTCTTGAACGGCTTGCCTCCGAGGCGGCAGGAATGGAACTGGACGATTGAATGGAACGGCTCGCCGAAGCGGACCGTCTCCTCAAGCCCCGTCAGGCGGCTGTCGTAGACGGCAAGGCCCACGCCGTTCAGCGCATCCGCGTCCAGCGCGACCGTGCAGTTGGTGACGTCCGAATCGGCCATCACCGCGTTCGTGAGGCCCCGCTGGCCCTTGCGGAAACGGATGCCCGTCGCGTAGCCGTCCACGCGCAGACGCCAGATGAACTCCCAGTCGCTTCGGCCATAGTCGGCACCGACGGTGTGGTGCCCCCGCAGCCAGGAGGCCAGCGTCTGGGCGTCCGGCGCCCCAGGGAACCCGCTCGCCGCCCAGACGGATGGCGACACGGTCACTTCGCTCACGCGGCCGATGTCCGTCGTCGAGTCGATGGCGAACCCGGTCTCAAGGGCGCAGATTCGCAGATTGCGGAAGGTGTGAAGTTCGTTCCCCTCGGGGCCGATCGCGAGGCCCCGCCAGGAGTTCACGAACGTGCAGTCGGCAACGGTCTGGTTGTCCGGGAAGACGGGCGGGCGCAGCGTCGTGCGGACCGTCCACGGATAGGGCGCGGGGTCGAGCAGCTTCTGGTCGGGATACCAGAAGACGAGCCCCATCAGCCCGGCGCCGGGATGAAGGGAAATCGCCGCGGGCCCCTCGGCGTCCCCGCGCCCGCCGACGATGCGGAGGACCGTGCCGGACGTGGGACGCTCCGCACTGTAGTCGCCCCGCAGCGTCACGCCGAGGGGAAGGACGAGCGGCTTCGCCAGCGTGTAGGTGCCGGTCTTCAGAAAGAGCGTGCCGCCGCCCTTCTTGCCGATCGCGTCCAGCTCGCGCTGAATCGCATCCGCCGCGTCCGAATCGCTGTTCGCCGGCGGCGCCAGCACGGCTTCCGCGATGACGAGGTCGCGCGTGGGATGGTCCGTCTGCACGACCACGGCCGAGACGGCCGGCAGTGCAAGGGAAACGGAAACGAGGGAGAACAGAACCTTCAGTGCCTTCATTGTCGAAACCTCCTTCAGCGCGCGCGTGTCGAGACGCCCCAGGCCTTGTCGGGCCGCGTCCCCATCTTCACGACCACGTGGCCGCCCTCCGCGATCTCGGCATGGGTGATGACCGTACCCTCGCGAACGGCGCCGTTGACGGCGACGGAGTGAATGTACTTCGCATCCGCCGAGGCCTCCGGGGCCTCAAGGACGAAGCGCTTTCCGTTTTCGAGCGCGATGGTGACCTTCTTGAAGACCGGGCTGCCCCACTGATATTCGGGCAGGCCGGGCGTGACGGGGTAGAAGCCCATCATCGAGAAGACGGCGTAGGCGCTCATGCCGCCGCCATCCTCGTCGCCGCACATGCCCATCTTGTCGTTGCGGAACCAGCAGTCGAGCGTGCGGCGCACGAAACGCTGCGTCTTCCACGGCTCGCCCGCGATGTTGTAGAGGTAGGGGATGTGGAAGCTCGGCTCGTTCGCCATCGTGAAGCAGCCCATCAGCCCCGTGCAGCCGTCCGGCATCTGCGCCGTGAAGGTAAAGCGCGTGCCGACGGACGTGTTGAGCATCCGGTCGAGCTTGGCGGACATCTTGTCCCCGCCGCCGAAGAGCTTCACGAGCCCGGGCAGGTCGTGCTGCACGTCCCAGATGTACGTCCAGGCGTTGTTCTCCGTGTAGTAGTTCCGCGCGCCGTAGCCGCCGCAGATCATGTAGTCGAACGGCTCGATGAACTTGCCATCGTGGTCCTTCGGATGGAAGAAGCCCGTCTTCGGGTTCCAGAGCTGGGCGTAGCCCTTCGCCCGCGCGTCGTACTTCGCGAGCCGCGCGGCGTCGATCCCCAGTTCCCGCCCGAACTCGGCGATCGCCCAGGCGTCGAGCGAGGCGCCCTGCGTGACGGAGACGCACTGACGGCGCTCCCAGTCCGTCTTGACCTCCGGCACCCACTCCTTCTGGTCCGGCCGCAACCCCGGGTAGTAGCCGTGCTTCTTGTAGAACACGTCGAGCTCCGTCAGCGGGCCGCGATGCCAAGGGATCAGCGACTCCGTCTCCTCCGTATGGTCCGTCAGCTCGAAGGCCTTGCGGGCGTCGAAGTTCCGGATTCCCTTCCGCCACGCATCGAGGAACATCGCCGACGTGTGGCGGTTGACCATGCTGTGGCGGTCGCCCGCGATACCGGGGAACACGGGCATCCACTTCTCAGGGTTCTGCTCGGCCATCCGCACATAGCTTTCGAGCTTCTCGCCCTGGGCCTTCGGGTGGAGAATCGTCATCAGCGGATGCGCCGCGCGCCAGGTGTCCCAGGTCCAGTCATCGACGTAGTAGGTGACGCCGTTCGCGTCGTGCGCGGCGCCGTCGAAGCCGAGGTAGCGCCCCTGCTCCGTCACGTCCACCATGCGCTCGTGGCAGCGCCAGAGCGCGGTGTAGAAGACGCTCTTGTCGTCGTCCGTGCCGCCCTCGACCTGAATCTGCCCGAGAACGGCGTTCCAGCGCGCCCGCGCCCCCGCCGCCAGCGCCGCGAGGTCGAAGTTGCCCACTTCGGCGGCGAGATTCCGCCCCGCCTGATCACAGGAGAGGTAGGATACGGCGAAGCGCATCCGCACGGTTTCGGCCGCCTCGCCGAAGAAGAGGGCGATCTTCCCGTCCTGGGTCTTGACGGAGGACGGCGGAACGTCGAACTCGGCGCGGAGGTAGACGCGGGCCCTGCAACCGCGCATCCCGTGGAAGAAGTCCTCGCCTTCAAGGGTGTTGCCCCTCATCTCGTAACGCCCGTCCTTGTCCTTGAGACCGAAGACGAGCGCGTGGCGTCCCGCCCGCTCGAAGTCGAAGCGCGCAATCGCCGCCTTCTCGCCCGGGGCAATCTCGAAGCGCACGCCGGGATCCTCAAGCCACACGTCGTAGCGATAGGGCCGGGCGTGGGACTGGTCCCACATCGACGACCAGCCGCGGAATGCGTCGTCGGGGTTCCCCGTCCGGGGAGCGACCGAGAAGACCGCCTGATCCCGATGGCCGGGGTTCTGGAGCCAGAGCGGCCCCACGCGGTCCTCGGTGACCTGCCCCGCCGGCGCGTTGAAGCGATACATCGCGTTCGGACGCTGCACGGTTCGAAACGTAGGCACGAGCATATGGCTCACGCTTCCGATATAGCAGTTCACCCAGTCAACCGGCTCCTTCGCCGCCACGCCTGCGGCCATCGCCGCCACCATACCACATACAAGCAGTTTCTTCATTGTTCTCACGTCCTGTCTTCTATTTGCCCAAAGCCTCTTCGCCGCCCTTGCCGGTCGCAGGGAGCGTGAAATCGGCGGGGCGTCCTTTGATCTGTCGCGAAAGGAAGTCAAGCGCTGCGGCGTAGTTCCCGCCGTGACCGCCCTCCATCAGGGTGAAGCGCACGTTCGCGGAGGTGCGGCGAACGTGGATGCGGTTCCGCTCCCCGTAGAACGGATCCCGCGCACCCGCGTAGGCGAGCGCCGCAGGCACCAGCCGCGTCTCCTCGATCGCGCCGATGTCGGCCTCCGAGAAAACGTCCGCCGCATCCGCAAGTGCATTGAAGCCGCGCATGGCGTGCCCCACGGGCACGGACCCCGTCCAGCCGTCGTGGATGCCCGTCACGATATAGGTCGGCACCCCTGCGGCCTTCGCGCGTGCAAGCCACGTGAGCGGCGAACGGCGCCGGTACTCCTCCGGCTTCTCGGCCGGCGTCCCGCCGCAGGCACCCTCCATCATCGCCGCGTACCGCGCCACGCGGCCAGGATGCTTCAGCAGGGAATCGGCATGCCAGCGGGCGAGGTCCGTGATCGGGCAGAACGCCGCAGCGCCCGCGAATATCTCGGGATGGCGCCCCAGCATCAGCAGCGTCATGTGTCCGCCACCCGAACCACCCACGATGTAGACGCGCTTCGGGTCGATCTTCACCTGTGCCTTCGCGTAGTCGATCGCGTCCACGATGTCCTGCACGGCCGGCTCGCCACCGCAGGCGGGTGGCGTGGAGTTGGGTCCGCGGAAGTTCGGCCCCACCATCGCCCATCCCTTCCACCGGGCATAATCGAGCACCGTGCGGTAGTGCTCCACCTGACGATAGTCGCCGCTCCAAGTGTGGAGGCCCACGACGAGGGGCACCTCCTGCGTCCGGGCTGCGTCCGGCGCCCAAAAGTAGCAGGGCTGCAGCGTTCCGTCCAACGAGGAACGCACGCGCACGAAGAGCTTCGCCCAGAGATCGTCCCAGTCCTTCGGCCGTGTCGCGCCGAACTTCTTGGAGATTGTATAGACGCCCGCACGCGCGTGCGCGAGGCGGATGCCCCGCGCGAACTGCTCGTCCAACCACTTGCCGAGCGTCCAGCCGTCGGACTGTACCACCCAGTTGCGCGGATAAAGGCCCTTCACCGTCAGGTTGAGCGTCCCGTCCGCCCGCTCCGGTGCGAACGCGAAGGAGATCGAGAGGTTCCCGTCGTCCGCCTTTCCGACGACGACGTTCGAGACGCGACCGCCCCGCGCGGCGACCACCTCGCCCTTCGCCGTGAGAGTCACGTCGGCGTCCGCTGGCAGCGCCGCCCCGAGCGCCACCGGCGGGGCGGAGGGCAGACCGAGCAGGCGATCAACCGTCGGCAGGAACACCCCCACACGCCCCGTATCCGTAAGGATCAACCGCATTCCCTCGGCCTCGCGCACGAGCCGCGCCGGCCGCCCGCAGTCGTTGTACCCCGCCAAGTACGGCGCAGGCTTCATTCCCGGCAGCAGGCGCTTCATCTTCAGAAGCCCCTCGACTTCGTCCGGGGTGAACTGCACGGCGGCCGGCGCCAGCGCGTTCCACGCCTCCAGCGTCGCGCGCAGGTTGGGATCGCGAAGACCTGCCACCAGTTCGACGCGGGCCCCCGTCACCCGGGCGAGGTTCGCGTCCGCAGGCGTGGCGAGCGAGACGACACTTGCGCCGGCGAACGCCTCCGGTCGCGCCGCCAGTACGTCCAGCGCCAACTTGGCCGCCGGGCCTTCGCCCCTCAGATAGACGCACGCGGAATCAACGCGCCCTCTCACCTGCGCGAGCATGTCGAGAACGCCGCCCACGTCCGTCGCATACGGCATCATCACGGCCAGACGACGAGCCGTCAGCGTCTCAAGCTGCTCCACGGGCATCGGCGCCTCCTTCCGGGCCATCCCCAGGCACACCAGGAGCGGCGGCTTCCGGTCGCCCCACGCCGGCGGGCACGCGAAGAAACCGTCCGGACGCACCAGGGCCTCCCGATAGGCGCGGGCGTTCGCGGCCCGCAGCTCTTCGGTCATCCGCACAATCCGTGCACTGCCGTCGGACGGTGCCTTGAACGAGCAGGCCGCATCCCAGGTGATGTTCGAGGCGTCGTCGAGATGGAACGCGGGCCGCACCTCCGTCTTCGCCGCGTAGTCGAGCCTCACGTTCTCGAAGCGGACATCGTCCGCATAGCGAATGTAGAACCCGTAGGCCGGTAGCGCCTGGCGGTTGAACATATGACACTCGGGGTAGGCCTTCTCCTTTTCGGGGACCTCCTTCAGCAGATCCATCGCGGACCCGCCGCCCTGCTGAATCAGCGTGACGTTCCGCAGCGTGATCCCGCGCGGGCGCAGCCCCGGCACGCCCGTGATCGAACAGGCAATCCGGCTCTCGGCAAGCGCCTCGTAGTTCTCCACGAGCACATCGCGCAAAACGGACTCGTTGCCGCGCTTCGCCTCGTTGCGGCGCCCGAGGCGAACGAAGATCGGCGTATGCATCCCGCACCCCCTGACGTTGCGCACCGTCACGTTTTCGAGGCGGCCGCCGTCAACGCACTCAAAGGCGAGCCCCGCAAGCCCCGTCAGCCGGTTCGTGCACCCGGGCGTGTTCTTCGTCCAGTCCAGCACCGCGCTCGCCATCGGAGGAACAAGCTCGCAGTCGTGCACGTTCACGTTGCGCGTGACGCCGTGCGTCTCGGTGCCGAACTTGATGAAGTTGCAGATCGAGGCGAGGCGGCAGTTGCGCACCTCGACATTCTCGACGACGATGTCCGGCTCCATCGTCTTGAAGACGATCGCGTCGTCGTCCGCGTCGATCTCGCAATTCTCGACCAGCACGTTACGGGAGGAGATGTCGATGCCGTCGCCGCACTGGTTGGCGTGGTTGAACATCCTCAGCCCGCGAATCGTCACGCCGTCGCACTTCCGGGGATGGAGCATCCACGTACCGGCCTGGCGCAGGGTGAGGCCCTCCACGCGCACGTTCCGGCAGTTGAAGAAGTCGATGAGGTGCGGGCGGTAGCGTTTGCCGTTGGCGGTGAACGGGAAGAAGTCGCCGCGCCCGTCGATCGTGCCCTCGCCCTCGATCGCCACGTTCGCCGCGTCGCGCGTGGTGAAGAGCGCCCCGCCCACCGTGTAGTCCACGCGGTTCGTGGCGCCGAGAAGCGTCGCCCCCTTCGGGACGCGCAGCGTGACGTTGTCCTTCAACGCAAGGCCGCCCGTCACCCAAGTCCCCACCGGCACCACGACCGTGCCGCCCCCCGCCGCGCTCGTCGCGTCGATGGCCGCCTGCAGCTTCGCCGTCGCCACTTCCCCCGCCTCCAGCGCCGGCGTCACGTCCTTTGCCGCCAGGCACGCGGCGAACGCCACGACGCCTCCGAACAATATCCGCTTCGTCTTCATGCCCTCAGTATAGCAAAACCCCCTCCCCCTGTCTCCCGACAGAAGGAGGAGGATGCGTGTGGCGCCACGGGGCGCGGCGAGGGGCCTCAGCGGATGTAGAGCGTCATGCCGCGGCGGCGCGCGGTCGCCGTCACGAGCAGGCCGTCCGCGACCTCCTCGACACCCATCTCGCACATCCAGTTCTTCCCGAGATCCGAATCGTCGAGCCGCACGCGCGCGAGCGCCGTCTCCGCGTCCGCCGCCGTCGCGCCCTTGAAGCGCACGAGATTCGCCTTGATGAGCCCCGCCGTCTGCTGCGTCGCGAACACGCGCGGCCGCACCCACAGCGTCTGGTTGGGGTCGTTCGAGTCGTCGTGCGCCATTACGGCGTCGAGCGACGCCACCGTCATGCCCTCCGGCGCGTCCACGCGCCAGAGCGCGCTGGAACGCGACTGGAACCGGGCGCGCGCCACGGCGTCGGCGGCCCCCACTACGATCACGCCCTCCCAGTGGAGGATCCGCCCGCTGAACGTGTTCGTGGCGCAGCAGAGCGCGAGCGTGCCGGGGCCGAACTTGCGGAAGGTCGTATCCGCCACGCCCGCGATGCGGTTCGAGACGGTCAGCGTCTGCCCCTCCAGCACCTCGATCGTGCCGCCCTCGAACCCGCCGATCGTGCCGAGGCCGAAGGTGATGCCGCGCGTGGGGTCGCTCATCACATAGGACTTGCTGCACCGCAGCGTGGCGTTCGAGGTGAAGAGCAGCCGGTCCGCGCGGAACGCCGGCGCGGGCCCGCCCATCGCGGCCTCGTCCTTGAAGTCCACGCACACGGCGCGCTGGTGCAGCTCCACGCCGCCCGTGAACGCGCTGTTGTCCCCCGTCACCAGATAGAACGTGTTCGGCGGGGTGACGCCCGACTTGCTATAGGATGTGTGGTAGTAGCGGAAGCGCAGGTCGCCCGCGCCCTGTATCTTCGCCTCAAGGTTGAGCGTGCGGGGGGAGCCCGCCTCGATCTCGAAGTTGAACGGCTCCCCCTTCGCGGCGTAGACCGTCGCCACGCCCTGCAGGCGGTTGTTGGCTCCGTCGTTGCGCGTCGAGAGGATGCCGCCCGAGAAGAGCTGGAGGTCATCCACCAGCGCCGTCAGGCCGTTGATCGCGAAGTCGCCGTCGCGGGTGACCGCAAGGGAGCGCCCCGCAAACCGGTCGGGATTCTTGTCGGAGGAGCGGCGCAGCAGTGCGCCACCCGACACGAGATAGTCCTTCTCCGCGCTCGGCGGCAGTTTGTCAGACCACTTCCCCGCGCTCGCCCAGGAGTCCTGCCCGCCTCCACCCGCGCTGACATCCTGACCCGTGAGGTGAACGACCGGCTCGCTCGACTGCACGAAGACGAGCGTCGGCGCGCCGTCGATGGTCTCGACCTCGAACGCGCCCTTGATCCGCCTGTTCAGAAACTCGTCCACGCACGAGACGCGGAAGCCCTCCGGCCGAATCGCCGCGCCGAGGTTCGCCGCCGACAGGAGCGGAATGCGCGTGCCGGCGGGCAGATGGTTCGGGTAGCGGTCGAAGCGGATCTCGATCGGCTCCCCCGAGTTGTTCACGAGGTCGCCGGCAACGCGGATGAAGTCGTTGGAGAGAACGGCATCGGGGGAAACGACGCTGTAGGTCAGCCGCGCGCCCTCCTCCACCGTGAGCGAGGCGACGCCAAGCTGGCCGATGCAGGCGTCGTCTTTGCTTCCGAAGCCCGGCGCCAGCTGCGCGCCGGAGGCCAGCGTCACGCGCCCGCCCGCC
>JBJEWG010000253.1:0-1541 GCA_051884935.1 Kiritimatiellia bacterium
GTCCCTTTCATCTGAGACTTCCCTTCGTTATAAGTTTAAAACGGATAGACACAAAGGAACGCCATTCTCTCCTCCTCCACGGACGCCAAATCTCTCCATCCCACGACGATGCACCCGCCGTTGGTGCTTTCAGTGTAACAGACCTCAACCGGATGTGTCAAGGCGAATACGGCCCGACTGCACAGCTCGTCGGCACAACTCGGGTCGGCTCATCGGCTTCGGGCGCGGGACGAGGCCCCACGGGCGCGGGACGAGGCCCAACAGGCGCGGGACGAGGCCCCACAGGCGCGAGGCGAGGCCCCACAGGCGCGGGACGGGCGCCGACGCTACCGAGAGGTCACCCACCTCCTGCCGACATCCCACTATGCCAGAGCCGACGGGATACGCCTCCCCCCTAGGCGATTCGGAATTTCACTGCCCAGTAGAATTTATTCCACTGCCCAGCGGAATAAATTCTACTGCCCAGTGGAACTCGTAGTCATCTAGGTGTCCCCGCGCTCCCTCCTAGGCGAACGCACGCTCTCACCTGGACCACCCCCCTTTCCCCTCTAGGTGAAACCACGCGCCCGCACAGGCGATTCCCGCCGCCCATCCCATCACATCCGCCGACCCGCCGCTCGGTTTTAGAAACTCCGAGCCCCGATTTAGAAACTCCGAGCGTTTACAAAGGGCGGTTCTAACGAACCGCCTGATGTTTCGCGCTTCTTCAACGGTTTTTCTTTGACCAGATGGTACCTGAGTTTGAATCGGCGTCTTCGACGCCGGAGGAATACCCCGCCTGAGGCTCCGCAACGCTTCAACGACCCCTTTCTATCAAAAAGGACACGACAAAAGCTTCCTTTCGGTTCGGTGGCAGGGGCGTCCGCCCCTTGCCAGTCCCTACCCTTATATATACCAGCCCCATTCCCTATATGTAGGTATATCCTTATACATAGAAAGAGGGGCAAGTGGCCAGTTGCGATGATAGACAGAGGTAAATGGCCGACAGTGGCGGAGGGTCCCATCTGCCGTCCCCGGCGTCGAAGGCGCCGACATAAAACCAATCACTTGTTGAGTCAATGAAGTGCCGTTGAGGTACGCAAAGCCTCAGGCGGTTCGTTAGAACCGCCCTTTGCAAACGCTCGGAGTTTTCAAAACGGTCAATCCGCCAATCCATCCGTATGCCTCGGGGGCGCTCGTCCGCATGACTCGGGGCGGGTCATCGGGATGAGGCGACCAGGGGATCCATAGGGGGGGGGGGCGAGTGTGTAAAAGAGGTCGGACCGTCTTTACGCTCTTCTACGGAGTCGCTTGAGGCAAATGAACACAAGGGCGACCACGCCGACGAACGTCACCTTGTGCCCTGCCGCCTCTGCCGCTTTATGGTCTATTATGTGTATCTCCCATTGCATATCTCCATTCGCAGAAATTAAGAACCAATATCAGCCCAGCTTGTCATTTCTTCTGCCTATGATCTTGCTCTTCTTCGCCTTCACATCATCTCCGAGCGGGTTTTGCATACCCTGCCAAGCATTGTATCTCATCACTATAAATCGCCGTAT
>JBJEWG010000254.1:0-34548 GCA_051884935.1 Kiritimatiellia bacterium
ACGGTCGGGTCATGCCCCCCACACCGCCGCCGGAGTCCATCGCCGAGGCCCCTCACCGAGTTCACGTCGCGCCACGCCGAAACCGCGTCGCGCCACACCGAAACCGCACCGAATTCACGTCGTGCCACGGCGGCGATGCTCGCTCGGCTGTGGGGCGTTTCCGCCGTTCCGCCGCCCCGCAGAACGCCATCCACCGCCCGATGAAGACTTTCTACTGCCGAATAGAAAATATTCCACTGCCCAGTAAAATTATTTCCACTGCCCAGTGGAATTTGTTTTACTGCCCAGTGGAGAATGTTCTCGTGCCCGGAAAATGGACGCCTCGACCGGGTCAATTCGCTTCCATCGAGTATGAAAACGGCCCATGTCCCCGGCTTGAGCCGCCACATCAAGGCCAATTCGCATGAAAAGCCGATGGACTTCTCATTGGCGCGTATTGATCTCGCAATCAATCCACGCCATGAGGAAATCGACGATCGCCCGTTGCCTGTCGGGACTGATTGCCACCCCACACGGCACTTTCCACCACTTCGCGAGACAACTGCGGCAACAGGTCGCCGTTGCGTGTTGGGCGACAAAGACCGGATGCCCCCGCATCGGCGTCTGCCTCCCGTCATTGGCGGGATTGGCCGGCGCAAGGCGTGTGCGGACGAAATCTTCACAATGCCGCCGTATTCGTTCCATACCCGTCTTTGCAATGTAGTCGCGGTCACATTGCGTAAGATGAAACCGGCTGCGGAACTTTGACTTCGCCAACCGCGCGAACGCGGCCTCATGGTTCTTGCGTACGTCCATGCCCCATCCCCCCGCCTCTAGAGGTCAAACGTTCCGCCATCGGCGCCCGCATTTGGCGCACGGCCTCCACATTCCTCCAGATACTGACCGAAAATGAAGAGCGCGGACTGACCGTAGAGCCCGTTCTCCTCGTCGGCGAGATTCTGTGCCGTCGCAGACCTGTAGAAGCGATCAAGTGCTTCCATCTCGGGAATCTCGAATCGTTCCGCGATGAGCTTTACGACTGCGGGGATGAGAGTCGCTCTGATCAGATGATGTTCACACATTCTCCACCTCGTAGCTGCGCACAAAGCGGAGTCTGGTAATGGCCTTCTCCGTGCAGAATGCGAACTGGTTGTTGATGTGCTGGAAGCGTAGGCGCTCCAGCGCATCTTCGCGGCGCATCACGCCCTGCACAACGTATGAGATTGTTTCGCCCACGCGGTCGTTGGCAATCTTACCAATCACGAGGTCATAGCCGTGGCGGTATGCGATATCGCTTCGGTTTGCCACTACGAAATCAATCCACTCAAGCGACGGCTCCGGGAAGCGCATGATGGCAAGATCGCCGCATCCGCTCTCGTCAAATTCGTATTCGCAGACAATCCCCTTGACCTCACACTTTGCGATTCGGCTACGATATCTTGCCCGGCGTCGCGCCCAACGCGCCGCCTGGTCGCGGATGTCCGTCACATAGAATGCGAAGCCAAAATCCCGTCCCTGGTCACCAGTGATGACCACAGGACGCTCAATGACGTGCGTGCCGCCGTGGAAGAGAGTCATTTCGCCGCCACCTTTCCAAGGTATTCGTCGAACATCTGCATGAGAGCTTCCATGCCCATGCCATGTATATCTTCATAGTCATTCTCCAGTTCTTCAAGCAATCCGGACCTCTTGAATTCCTCATAGACCTCTGGTCCCGTTTTGCCCGTATGGTTGGCGTAGAACTCCACGCAGAATGCCTTGAACGATGTCTTGCTCATTGCCAATTCGCCCTCAAGCCATGATCTGCCGAAAACTTCCACAGGTTCCCATAGCAAGTCACCCGAGATACATCAACTTCTGCTCTAACGCCATCGATTCTATCAAAATTCATCGACGGTCGTAATGTCGGCAAACCGAGGAGGACTGAGGGGGAAAACAGCGCGAACAAGGGCGCGAGGGACTCCTTCGTGTTCGCGACCTCAGTCCTGAAGACGACGCATGCGACTCGGTCGAGCCCGACGGCAACGTGCTTTCTGTTTCCTAGGTCCATTTCGATTGCGACGTCATTGTCCACTGCAGTTCCCCTTGTCTTTTGTTTGTTCTGTTTGTTTTAGTCGAATCATACCACTGTTTGGGGACGACCGCCACTCATTTTACTTCTGTTGGGCATTAGAAGACTTTTTGATGCCCGACAGGAAGATCGAGAATCCGTTGGGTATTTCCCAAGCCTCCAGTGGGGAATAGGACACCCCATCATATGTTCAGTTCAACACGAACTCTTCGCACCACGGCGTGTCGTGGTTGCTGGCAACGTATTAACAATGATGGCGCGTGTACCAAAGCAGCGTGTCACCGAAGACGTCATGAGTGGGAGGCAACAGTATCTAGGTCCAATGGACCTCTTGCGAAATCAGGCGGCGCGGTCGAAGTCGCAGATGCCGGCGATCAGCGAAAAGTGAAGGCGAAGCGCCGTCTGCGGTTGCGGCAACGCTCGGAGAGAATCCGGACCTCTTTAGCCCTATCAACCCTTCAGCCAGTCGCTATCAGGGCGACAGATGAGACGGGCGTCTTTGTATGCCATGTCCATTGTTAATACAGTTCGTGCAACATAACACTTTTGGGCATCGACACGATCAACGACAAGTGCCAAATCAGCCTTATTCGGGTCTTGCAAGTACAGCGGAAGAAGTAGTTGAATATGCCCGTCATGCCAATGCGGTACCGCAAGCTTATAGTTACGCCTTACCTTGGAATATAACTTGTCAACCGCGCCTTGAAGCGCTGCATTAGCAAGATGCGGATTTTGGCGCATCATCACAGGGAATCTGGAAATGTTATCCTCTACAATATGATCAGACAAAACAATCGTCGAATATTCAAGATTGAAAAACAGATCTCGGTAGTTTTCGGCATTGTAATACTCTGCCACCGCCGGCAACCCGGAGAACCCCTTCATAAAACCTTTACGCATAAAATCTGATTGCGTAACAAATTCCTTAAAGAACCAATCTTGGTTTGGAGCGCCTTTCCGATTCCTTTCAAAGAAAGCGTAAATATCTCCACCAAATTTTCGCACCAACAATCCCGTATTGAAGCACGCTCGGCAATCATCATCAGAATAGAGGATCTTCCCCTCTTCCTGAAGTCGCATAAAGGTGAAATTCAGATATGACACGAGAATTTCCAGATTTCCTTCTGGAAACTTCCTACGTCCATCTTCTATTTCGTCTGACTGCCAATGCTCAGACTGGGCAAGATCAGATAAGCGATAGTACGGCAACCAAGGATCAAATGTCTTGATTCCGGTTGCGGAATCGGTTCTAGACAAATTTAAATGAGCAAATATTTTTGTCCGATCCTGTTCCTTTGACCTCTGAAAAAGCGACTCATATCGTTTATTCATATTTCTCCTTTTTGAGTTCCGAAAGATGTGATTCGGCACTACTTTTCGACAAGTTCGAAGTGATTATTGTAGCATATTATCTGTGTACGCCGCTCGGACTATTTTGGAAAAGCTGTACAATCAAGTGGGTCAATTCGGAAAGGCGGAACTTCAGCATGGAGACTCTAGGAGAAGCGAAAGAAGGACAGAGACCGCAAGAGGAAAGGGAGGCAAAGAAGGAAGGAGCACCCCCGAGGGGACGCCGTGCGAAAAAACGGCAAGGGTGCCACGGTCTCTGGGGGTCAAAATATTCTCCAATTATTTTCTCCCGGCCAACACACACGAGGAAACCATTTAACGACCAGCGGGCACGCCTGTCAGGCTGCATTGTCAATAGGACCGCTGAAATCCGCCGTCGAGACCGCGCGAGGCCCCACACCGAATTCACGTCGTGCCACGGCGGCGATGCTCGCTCGGTCGTGGGGCGTTTCCGCCGTTCCGCCGCCCCGCAGAACACCATCCACCGCCCGATGAAGACTTTTTACTGCCGAATAGAAAATATTCCACTGCCCAGTAAAATTATTTCCACTGCCCAGTGGAATTTGTTTTACTGCCCAGTGGAGAATGTTCTCGTGCCCGGAAAATGGACGCCTCGACCGGGTCAATTCGCTTCCATCGAGTATGAAAACGGCCCATGTCCCCGGCTTGAGCCGCCACATCAAGGCCAATTCGCATGAAAAGCCGATGGACTTCTCATTGGCGCGTATTGATCTCGCAATCAATCCACGCCATGAGGAAATCGACGATCGCCCGTTGCCTGTCGGGACTGATTGCCACCCCACACGGCACTTTCCACCACTTCGCGAGACAACTGCGGCAACAGGTCGCCGTTGCGTGTTGGGCGACAAAGACCGGATGCCCCCGCATCGGCGTCTGCCTCCCGTCATTGGCGGGATTGGCCGGCGCAAGGCGTGTGCGGACGAAATCTTCACAATGCCGCCGTATTCGTTCCATACCCGTCTTTGCAATGTAGTCGCGGTCACATTGCGTAAGATGAAACCGGCTGCGGAACTTTGACTTCGCCAACCGCGCGAACGCGGCCTCATGGTTCTTGCGTACGTCCATGCCCCATCCCCCCGCCTCTAGAGGTCAAACGTTCCGCCATCGGCTACCTTTTCACCCGCAGCCACTCGGCAAAGAACCGTTCGTAGACGCGATACCCGTCCGGCGAATGATACACGATGTCTCGCGCAACAAGATCGGCCAAAGCCGAACGGACGGACGATGCGCTCAATCTCGCCTTTTCCAGAAATTCCGCCGCCGTCGGCTGTTTCACGACCTTTTGGGCCGCAATGACAGGTAGCAGACGCCGTGCGACTTCAGGCTGAGAGTCGATGAGATCGCGGAAGACAAGCGACCGGTCTTCAATCTGTTCACTGATGGCCTCGTCGATGATCTCCGGTCCCGCCAACCCACGTCCTGTGTTCCACACCCAGTTCAGAATACGCTGAACATACCACGTCACCCCATCAAAGCGATTGTAGAGATAGAGGAAAGCCGAATCATCAAAGGCTTTCCCATCCGCAGCAAAGAACGACCGTGCGAATTGGGCGTATTTAAGGGGATTGATGACGTTCAACACCATCATATCCGTTGAATTGTAGAAAGGGTGCTTGGCCGTTGCGAATATCTCGGACATCAGATGATGCCGTGACCCGGCGAAGATGAACCGAACCCACGGCACATCCTGCACCAACGACCGAAGCAACGCCTCCGTGCCTTTTTCGGGATATTCGAGAATCTGCTGAAATTCATCAAATGCAATGACAATCTTCCGTTCGTGGGATTTGAGATAGTCAAATACGTCGCGAAGCGTCGCCTCAGCCTCAGCAGGGACAACGTCAAACGAGAACTTGGGCGATCCATCGGCCTGCGCCGTCACCGTCGGGCGGCAACTCCTAAAAAAGCGCCCCACGACGGACAACGTCTTTTCCATTGGCGAATCAATCGACCCGACGACTGTATCCGCCAGCAATTTCACAAGCTCGGCCAATGAATGCGTCGAGTAGATATCAAGATAGAGCCCCTTATATTCCTCCGGCAACTGCGCAAAAACGTTGTGAATGAGCCCGGTCTTCCCATATCGGCGCGGTGCCATCAGCGTCACATTACTGTCATTTGAAATCCACGACAGCAGCTTCTGCGTTTCCTGCTCGCGATCACAAAAGTATTCGCGCCCGCGATAACCAACCAATACAAATGGGTTATTTGGTTTCATGCGGGTATTGTACAAAAGTCACCCCATAATGGTCAACTATGCATGGCGAGAAATTCGCAACGAATATTTCGCCATGCCCCATCACGTCCTGATTAGTCTTCTCTCAGCAGCTTGAAGAACACGCCGGCGCAGGCCATCACGTCGTCGAGCGCGTCATGGGAGTTGACGACGTCCGTCAGGCCGAGCGGCTTGAGGAGGTCGCCGAGGCTGTAGCTGCCAAGCCCCGGGACAAGCACGCGGGCGAGATGGACCGTGTCGCACGTCTCGATCCCCCGCGGCTCGCACACGAAGCCGAACTTCTGGCACTCGCGCTCGATCATCCCCTTGTCGAACGGCACGTTGTGCGCGACGAAAAGCGCGTCGGAACCGAGGAAGTCGAAGAACCGCCCAAGCGCGTCCGTCGGCTCGATGCCGTGTTCGTCGAGATACTCCATCGAGATGCCGTGTATCCGCTCGGCCCAGTAGCTCATCTCGCAGGTCGGCCTCACATAGACGTTCATCGTCCGCGTGAGCCGCCCCGCCACATACTCCGCCGCCGCCAGCTGGCAGATCTGATCGTCCCGGCTACAACCGGTCGTTTCCGTATCCACCACCACCACACGCCCGGCGCGGGCATACTCGGCAATCCTCGATAGGCTGTTCCTACAGATTCTCACGGCCCTGCCCCCTACCTCCTCCGCCGGCCGCGGAAGTCGTTCACCAGACCCCAAAGGATGTCGCGCCCGCCCACCAGCATGACGCCGAAGTAGACGGCCGCGCCCGTCCCGACGAAGACCGCCATGGCGACGATCTCGCCGATGCGGCCCCCCAGGCCGAAATCCGCCGGCGCCCGCTTCAGCGCCACCAGCACGCCCGCCATCGCCGCGCTTGCGATCAGCATCAGCCCAATCGAACGCAGCAGCCGCCCCCACCCAAGTGGACCGCTCATCCGCCGCGCCTCCACCGCCAGCCACACGCACGAGATGCCCGCGCAGATCACCGTCGATGCGGCCAACCCCACATGGCGCCACTCCTCCGGCAGACCGAACACCGCGGCGATGTTCAGCGCCGCGTTCAGGAACACCATCCGTACCATCACCTTCAGAGGCGTCTTGAGGTCCTTCTGCGCCTGGAACCACGGCGTGAGCGTCTTCTGCACGCAGAAAAACGCCAGCCCGAGCGAATAGCACGCCACCGCGCGCGAGACCCGCACCACGGCGAGTTCGTCGAAGCGCCCCCCCTGGTAGATCAGGCGCGTCAGCTCCGGCGCCAGCACCACCAGCCCCACCGCCGCCGGCAGCACCACCAGCAGCATGTTGCGCACGGACGAGACGAATGCGTCCCGCGCCCCCTCCTGGTCGCCCCGCGCGAAGAACCCCGCGAGCGTCGGCAGCAGCACCGTGCCGAACGCCGTGCCGACGATCCCGAGCGGCAGCTCCATCAGCCGGTCCGCATACCCAATCGCCCCCGCCGCCCAGTCGCTCGCCTTCAGCGCCAGCACCTGGTCGAGCATGTAGTTGATCTGGACGGCCCCCGCGCCCGCGCAGCCAATCGCCATGTTGCGCCACACGAGCCGCACGTTCTCGTCCCTCCACCCCGCAAGGGACGGCCAGGGCGGAATGCCCTTCTTCGCCATCGCCCGCAGCAGGAACCCCATCTGGAGAAAGCCCGCGAAGAGAATGGCGCCGCACACCGCCGACACGCGCGTCTGGACGTCGAGCCCCGGCACGAAGAACAGCGTCGCCAGCGCGGCGATCCACACGAGGTTGAGGATGCTCGGCATCAGCGCCGCCGCCGCGAACTTCCCGAAGGTGTTCAACACGCCCATGCCGAACGCCGCGCCGCAGATGAAGAGCATGTAGGGGATGAGGATGCGCACGTCCCGCAGCGTCAGCGTCCACTTCGGCGACAGCAGACCCGTCCCCTCCGTCCACCACAACGCGCCGCTCACGGCCACCCACACCAGCACCACGCCCGCAGCCAGCATCAGCAGGCTCATCGTCATCACCGCGCGCGCCAGCCGCCGCGCGCGCGCCAGCGTCTCGTCCGCTTCGAGCTCCCCCCTGAAGACGGGGACGAAGGCCGCCGTGAGCGCGCCCTCGCCGAACATCCGCCGCGCCATGTTCGGAATCGCGAACGCCACCGCGAAGGCGCTCTGCTCCACGCCCGCCCCGATCAGACGGCTCTGGAACATCTCGCGCACGAGCCCCAGCACGCGCGAGAGGGCCGTCAGCACGGCCACCACGGCCGTGTTCCTAAGAATGCTTCGGTTTGACATTGCAGATGTGGTCCACGGCGGTGGCGAAGTTCTCCGCGCCCTTGAGGATTTCGATGTCCACCCGCAGGTAGTAGCACGGCACGGGCGTCGTCTCGAAGCGCGGGAAGCGAACGGCGTCCTTCTCCGTCGTGATCAGCGCGTCGGCGTGGAGGTCGGCCGTCTTGTTGAGCGCGTAGAGAATCTCCGAGGAGTCGTAGCGGTGGTGGTCCGCATACCGCTCGCACCAGATGACGCGCGCGCCGAGCTTCCGCAGCGAGTCCTCGAACCCCTGCGGCACGGCGATGCCGGAAAGCGTCGTCAGCGTCTTGCCCTTCAGCCATTCAAGCGGCAGCTCCTCGCGGCTCCACACGTCCTTCAGCAGACGCGGCGCGTGGCGGCACTCGATGATCTCCGCCTTCGTGTTGTGCTCCCGGATCTGCTTCACCACCTCGTCGGTGCGCCCGTCGGACTTCGTGATGAAGACCACGTCCGCCCGGGCGACGTGGCTCGCCGGCTCGCGCAGCACGCCGCGCGGCAGCATGTGCCCGTTCCCGAAGGGATTCGTCTTGTCCACGAGCACGATCTCATGCGAATGCTTGAGCCGCTGGTACTGGAACCCGTCGTCGAGGATCAGCGTGTCGCACCCGAAGTGCGAGATCGCGTAGCGCCCCGCCTTCACGCGGTTGCGGTCCACCACCACGCACACGCCCGGCAGGTTCGAGGCGAGCATGTAGGGCTCGTCGCCGCCCGTCGCGGCGTCGAGCCGGATGCGCTTTCCGTCCGAGACGACCAGCGGCGGCTCGATCACGGCGGAGAACATCCGCTGCCACCAGGGCTTCTCCTTGCGGCGGTAGCCGCGCGAGAGGATCGCCACCTTCCGCCCCGCCGCCGTGAGCTCGCGGGCGAACTTCTCCGTCACGGGCGTCTTGCCCGTACCGCCCGCCGTCACGTTGCCGATCGAGATGACCTGGCACCCAAGCGGGAAGCGGCGGAGGATGCCGAGGTTGTAGAGGGCATACCGCACCGCCACCACCGCCCGGAACACGCACGAGACGCCCGTCAGGAGCCCCAGCACCACCCGCATCCCCGCGGGCTGGTTCTGGTCCGCCCCCGGCTGTTGAATGACCTTGACGAGCGAATGTTCAAGCCGCTCGACGTAACTGACTTTCTGTTTCTGCAATTCCGCGCCTCGTCCTACCTTCCCGCCGAGACGCCACACGCCCGGCGAGACCCACAGAACCTATTTGTCCAGAAACGGCCTGATGTTTGCCCAGACCGCATCAAAGTTTGTTATGAACACGGGATGCGGCGCACCCGCGATGATTGCCAACTGTGCGTCTGGAATCATCTTGTAGGCGTTCAAAATGGTGTCGAGCGGCGCATTTTGATCGCGTTCGCCGGATATCACGAGCACCGGACACCTGATCGAGCCGAACAGCTCCTTGCTGATGAGCTCATGATTGAAGAAGAAGAAATACCGGTTCAGGAAGTCCTGTAGTCGATCGGGCTCAGGACAACGCGCGATATTCTCATCAATGAACCTTTTATCCTCTTTTGCGAGCTCTTCAAGCGTGCTCAAGGGGATTTTCCTGAGAGCCGGGATATTCTCGCCCGCGCCGATGGCAACAATCTTCTTGACGCGATTGGGGTACATGGACGCGATCTTGTAGGCCGTGTAGGCGCCATCGGAGAACCCCAGGATTGTCACGGGCTTCTCCGTCACCTGATTCACAACCGCCATCATGTCATTTGCCTTGTTGGCATAGGTGATTGGCTTTGCGCCGATCTCGGATTTTCCCTGCCCCCTCGTGGAAGGCGCGATGACCATATTGGTCTTGGAGAGCTCGTCTATGAATCTGCCCATTTCGTATGTGCAGCCGACCCCGCCGCCATGTAGAACAAGTACGGGCTCGCCCCTGCCGTAGACCTCATAGTATATCCTCGCGTCGTCGGACGTCACGTACTGCCCCGCAGCCTCGTTATTCCCATAGGGGATTTCGCTCACGATATCAGTGGCTGTCTGCCCGAAGTAGTGAACCCCCACGGCATAACTCGGTATCGCGGTGAAATTCACTCCAATGAGCAACATTAACCCGAATACGTGTGTAATGAATCGATCCATGAACTCTCCTTGGCATGAAATAGCCAAACGCGGGTAGTTTAAAGCATTTAATCGGCTTTGTCAAAGCGGTGATTTTCCGCCGGGAGCCCCCATCTCCTCCCCTCCATCATCGCCGGTCGCTGACACCCTGGCCCTGCGTCGGGCGACACAGGGGATGAGGGTCGCGCGACCCGAGGGCCTTGGGTCGCGCGACCCCGACCCCTCCTGTCCAGCGACGCAAGACCAGGGCATCGAACGATTACGTCTGGCACCTCACTACCTTATATAAGGGGGCTCGTTTGATGGAGGTGAACGTTCCGTCCCCGTCTTTCCCCGAACGCGGGCGGAACCTCGCTCAGATCGGCGAGGGGCCGCGCGTCGCCACGACGGCGCATCCCCTGCCTCTCGATATAGTGCAAGCACGTCAACGCGGGACTGCTCCACCGCAGACTTTCGCAGACAGCGTGGCGCTAACGCTTGCGCATTTTGAAATCGGCCGAACGCGAGCGATTGACAAACCGACTTTATCCTAATCTATCAGCCGTTCAAATGCGATATCTCCTCGCATATACCCATAATTCTTTAATCTGACTTCTTTGGATCCGTATTTTTCGTAAATGTGGAGTGCCGGTTTCAATATTCTGCTGCTTACAATAAACAGCCTTTTGGCGCCATGCTCTATGGCCCATTGCATTGCCGCTTCAAGAACAACGCACCCGCAACCTTTATGCTCTCTATGCTTATTCGAGGCGAGCTTACAGATTTCCCACGTTGCGCCATCCATCGGTCTTGCCATACAGGTCGCAAGCACAACGTCGCCTTCAACGGCAAAATAAATCATTGCGCCGGCTTTCAACTCCTCCTCGATTCTTTCAAATGTTTCAACGTCTTCCTTTTCGAGTCTACCGAAATAATCTAAAATCCAATCCGTATTGAATTGTACAAACGAATTTCGATACTTCGGCTCATATTCAACTATGTTCATTTTCTACTCCTTTCCAAAATTTTCGTAATCTGCTCCAAATGGTATGACAGGTTATCTAAATCACCGTCTGAAAGTCCTGCGATAGCTTTTTCAACTTGATAAGTTGAATCAGAAATAAGACTTTCAGCAAGCAGTTTTCCTTTTTCCGTAAGTGAGATTAGCATCAAACGTGAGTTGTTGGCAGACTGCCTCCTTTCAATCAAAAGTTGTGATTCAAAGTTTTTTAATATCCTGCTGAGATAACTTTTATCGACATGTAGACTGCCGACAATATCTCTGGCACTGCTTTCCTCGTTTTCATATATTTCGTATAATATTCGCGCTTCTGCCACTGAATATTCCGAATTCAGGTATTTTTGCGTCAATAGATGGAGGTACGGCAAATAAAAACGATTGAACTTCCTTATATCCATTGCGGCTTTTAAGGATTTTTTCATTTTCACAAATAGTCCTCCCGTTGCGGCGTAAACACATCTATCACTTCTCCGGCTTCTAACACTCTGAATGAATGGAGTGCATTTCCCGGAATCGCATAACTGTCACCAGGACCGAGAATCCATTTCTCATCCCCAATCGTAAGTTCATACTTTCCTGATACAACATACCCGCACTGTTCATGTGGATGCGCATGTTCAGATGCGAAATCACCATTCTGATAATTCATCTTACAGACCATACTTTTTTCTCCGACTGCAAGCGAATCGGGGCGGCTCCAACGAACCGCCACTTTGCCAATACTCGGAGTTCTCAAAACGATCGAGAGGTCCAGTCGTTCGCATAACTCTGGGTCGCTCATCGGGATAACTCGGGTCGCTCATCGAGATAACTCAGGTCGTCTCATCGGCATAACTCGGGTCGGCTCATCGGGATGAGGTGCCTCAGGATTCATGGGAGGGGCCACACGAACGGGGTCGAGAACGGCCTCCGCCCAAGGACAGCCGCCGTAACGAGGCCGAGGCGCCACCACTCCCCTGCCCAGTGAAAAATATTCTACTGCCCAGTGGAAGATATTCAGTTGCGCAACAGAATATTTTCTCTTGCGCAACTGAAAAGTTTCTCTTGCGCAAGAGAATTAGTTCTTCTGTTGAACAGAATACGGTCTATCGGGCGGTAGAATGACGGCTAAACGGCAGGAAATGTTCAGGGTAACGGCAGGAAATGCCGCATTCCCCCCTTCCAAGCGTGTTCTAAACGGGCACTCCGTAACCACTCCTTCCATCAAATGCATTTGGAATGGCCATCGAGCGCAGAACCCACAGCCTCCCAACCGCATCCAAATGCGAGTAGGAGGGGCCTCAAGGGAGTCCGCATATCTTCAGCGAACTACGGTCCTCCCCGTATGATGTGTCAATTAGACGATCAGCATGCAATCGCCATAGCTGAAGAACCGATACTCCGCGCGGACGGCCAGCGCGTAGGCGCAGAGCATCCGCTCACGCCCCGCAAGGGCGCTTGTCATCATCAGCAGCGTGGACTGCGGCAGATGGAAGTTGGTGAGCATGCAGTCACAGACCTTGAACTTGTAGGGCGGGTAGATGAAGATGTTGCTTGCGCCACTGCCGCCAACGACGAGCGGGTCATCCGCCGCCTTCTCGCGCGCCGCCACGGTTTCGAGCGTCCGCACGCTGGTCGAGCCCACGCAGAACACACGACCGCCGCGCGCCTTGCACACATTGATGGCCGCCGCCGTCTCGGTCGGCACGCTGAAGGCCTCGAAGTCCATCTCGTGGTCCTCGATGTTGTCGGCCTTCACGGGGCGGAACGTGCCCGGCCCCACATGGAGCGTGACGGGGACGCGTTGGATACCCTTCGCGTCGAGCGCGGCGAAGATCTCCGGCGTGAAGTGAAGGCCCGCCGTCGGCGCCGCGACGCTGCCCACGTGCTTCGCGTAGATTGTCTGGTAGCGTTCGCGGTCCGCCATCTCCTCCTCGCGCGTCCCCTCGCGGTGGACATAGGGCGGCACGGGAGTATGGCCGAATTCGTCGAGAAGCTCGTTCAGCGGACGCTCCGAGACGAACGCGCAGGTCCACATGCCGCCGCCGACCTTCTTCACGAGCTCCACGCGGAGTTCGTGGTTCGGGCCGAACACGGCGACCTGCCCCTCCCGCGCCGGGCGGCCGGACCCAATCATCACGCGCCACGACAGCACCTCGCCGCCGCGATCGCCCCGCGCGTCGAGCGAATCCGCGTCCGTCGCGGGCGAGACCATCAGCACCTCGACGGCGCCCGGCGAATCGATCCAAGTCCCCAGCAGACGCGCCGGAAAGACCTTCGTGTCGTTCACGACGATCAGATCGTTCGCCGTCACGTATTCGGGGAAGTCGGTCACCCTGCGATGCTCGATCACGCCCGTATCGCGGTGAAGCACCATCATGCGGTCGTCGCCGCGCCTCTCCGAGGGATGCTGCGCGATCAGGCGCGTGGGAAGCGGATACCAGAATTGCTTCGTCTTCATATCGGTAAAAGAGGAGGGGCCAAAGGGTCATTGCAGACCATTCGGCCCCTCGCGTCTAGCTTGACGTGTCGCGAACCGGCCTTAGGCCTCGTCGCCCTCGCCGCCGCCAAGCCCCAGGCTGTCGGCGGAATAGCCGTCCTCGGTCTGGTCGGGCGCCTGCCCGGCGGGAGCCTGGGCGAACTGGTCGGCCGTGGGCGCGGCCAGCTCGAACGCGGGCTCGTTCTCGCCTTCCTCCTCCACCGGAATCGGCGTGGTGCCAAAGAGGGCATCCAGCTTCGCCTTCGCCTCGGCGCGCAGCTTGTCCATCTCCTCGTCGGAGATCGGCTCGCAGAGCGGCACGAGCTTGAGGTAGCGGTGGAGCGGGAAGCCGGTGCCGCCGGGGATGAGGTGGCCGAGGATGACGTTCTCCTTGAAGCCGCGGAGCTCATCGACGCGGCCCATCGTGGCGGCCTCGGTGAGGACGCGCGTCGTATCCTGGAAGGACGCGGCGGAGATGAAGGAGTCCGTTTCGAGGGCGGCCTTCGTGATGCCGAGCAGCGCGGGCTGGGCCTCCGCCGGACGACGGCCCTCGGCCATCATCTGCTCGTTCACGCGCAGGAACGTCTGGCGCGTGATCTGCTCGTTCCAAAGGAAGTCCGTGTCGCCCGGGTTCGTGATGCGCACCTTGCGCAGCATCTGACGCACGATGATCTCGATGTGCTTGTCGTTGATCTCCACGCCCTGCAGACGGTAGACCTGCTGGACTTCGTTGACGAGATACTTCTCAAGCTCCTGCGGGCCGGAGACCTCCAGGATCTCCTGCGGGATGATCGGGCCTTCGGTGAGCTGCTGGCCCTTCTTCACGCGGTCACCCTTGAACACGACGATCTGCTTACCCATCGGGATGAGATGCTCCTCGACCTGACCGGTGACGTCGTCCTTGACGAGCAGCGTGCGCTTGCCGCGCGTGTTCTCGCCGAAGTCCACCACGCCCTCGATCTTGGAGATCTCGGCCGCGTCCTTGGGCTGCCGCGCCTCGAAGAGCTCGGCCACGCGCGGCAGACCGCCCGTGATGTCGCGCGTCTTCGCGGCCTCGCGCGGCGTCTTCGCGAGCAGCATGCCCGGCGACGCCTTCATGCCGTCGCGCACCATGACGATGGCGCCCGTCGGAATGTCGTGGCTGTCGAGCAGCGCGTTCGCCTGGCCGTCGGCGCCCTTGCCGCGCACCTCGATGCGGGGGTGGAGGTTGGACTCCTTCGTATCGAGCACAACGAGGGTCTTGGCGCCCGTGGCGCGGTCGGTCTCGCTCTTGACGGAGACGTCCTCCTCGAAGTCCACGAACACGATCGTTCCGGACTCCTCGGAGAGAACCGGCACCGAGTGCGGGTCCCAGGTCGCGATCTTCTCGCCCGCCTTGACGGCCGAACCATCCTCGCAGAGCAGCACGGAGCCCATCTGCAACTGGTAGCTGTCGAGGCGCACGCCGCCCTTCTCCTCGGGCTTCGACCAGATTTCGAGCGTGCCGTTCTTGTTGAGGACGACTTCCTTACCCTCGTCGTTGCGCACCTTACGCACATCGACGAAGCGGGCGATACCGTCGTTCTTCAGCACGATCTCCGGCACCTTGGCCGTCATGGACGCCGTGCCGCCGATGTGGAACGTACGCATCGTCAGCTGCGTGCCGGGCTCGCCGATCGACTGGGCGGCGATGATGCCCACCGCCGTGCCGATCTCGACCTGGCGGCCCGTCGAGAGGTCGCGGCCATAGCACTTCGCGCACATGCCGTGCTCGGCGTCGCAGGTGAGGCCCGAACGAATCCACATCGTCTCGATGCCGGCCTTGGTGATGCGCTCGCAGGCGGCTTCGTCGATTTCGGAGTTCGCCTCCACGAGCACCTCGTGCGTCTTCGGGTCCTCCACGTCGTAGAGGGCCGTGCGGCCCAGCACGCGGCTCGCGAGGGTCGCCTTGACCTCGTCGCCCTCGACGATGGCGGAGACCTCGATGCCGTTGACGGTGTTACAGTCTTCCTGCGAGATGATGACGTCCTGCGACACATCGACGAGCTTGCGCGTGAGGTAACCGGCGTCGGCCGTCTTCAGGGCCGTGTCGGCCAAACCCTTGCGGGCGCCGTGGGACGAGATGAAGTATTCGAGAACCGACAGGCCCTCGCGGAAGGAGGCGATGATCGGGCGCTCGATGATATCGCCGTTCGGGGCGGCCATAAGGCCACGCATACCGGCGAGCTGACGGATCTGGAGCTTCGAGCCACGGGCCTTCGAATCCATCATCATGAAGATCGGGTTCAGCTCGGTGGGCTTCGGATTCTCCGGCGAGACGTTGCGGTCAATGGCCTCGATGAGGCCGTTGCCCACCTTCTCCGTCGCGTTCGTCCACACATCGACGATCTTGTTGTGGCGTTCGCCGGCGGTGATGATGCCCTGCTGGAACTGGCTCTCGACCTTCGCGACCTCGGCCGAGCTCTTCGCGATGACGTCGTCCTTCACGGCCGGGCGGATCATGTCCTTGAGGCCCATCGAGGCGCCGGAGACGGTGACGTAGTGGTAGCCCAGATTCTTGAGGTCGTCGATCAGTTTCACGGCGACATCGTGGCCGGCGACGCGGTGGCAGTCGAGGATCAGGTTGCCGATCGTGGACTTCGTCACCTTGTCGTTCCAGAAGCCCATCTCCGCGGGGAAGATCGCGTTGAAGATCACGCGGCCCGCGGTCGTGACGATCGTGCTCTTGGCGGGATCGCCGTGCGGGCGCGTGTACGGCGCGATCGACGGATCGTAGCCTGGGATGTAGTCCGGGTTGCGGAAGCGGATGGGCGTGTGGTAGTTGATCACCTTCTCCGCGATGCCGAACTCGACCTCGCCGATGTCGTTGAAGAGCGGCAGGTGCTCGGTCTTGAAGTCATACTTGCCCGGGATGCGGCCGGAGAGCTTCTCGGCCTGACCCGGCGTCGTGAGGAAGTAGAGGCCCAGGCACACATCCTGCGTCGGCGTCATCACGGACTTGCCGGACGCCGGCGAGAAGATGGAGGTCGCCGCGAGCATCATCAGACGGGACTCCATCTGCGCCTCGATCGAAAGCGGCACGTGCACGGCCATCTGGTCGCCGTCGAAGTCGGCGTTGAACGGCGTGCACACCATCGGGTGCAGACGGATTGCCTTGCCTTCCACGAGCACGGGCTCGAACGCCTGGATCGACAGGCGGTGGAGCGTCGGGGCGCGGTTCAGGAACACCGTCTTGTCCTTGGTGACCTCCTCAAGGATGTCCCACACCTGGTCGTCGTGGCGCTCGATCATCTTGCGCGCCGTGCGGACCGTATGGCAGATGCCCTTGTCCTTGAGCGAGCGGATGATGAACGGCTCGAAGAGGCGCAGCGCCATCTCCTTCGGCAGGCCGCACTGCGGGAGCTTGAGCTCGGGGCCGACGACGATCACGGAACGGCCGGAGTAGTCAACGCGCTTGCCGAGCAGGTTCTGGCGGAAGCGACCCGTCTTGCCCTTCAGAATCTCGGAGAGGGACTTGAGCGGGCGGTTGCCCGGGCCCGTCACGGCGCGGCCGTGGCGACCGTTGTCGAACACCGCGTCAACGGCCTCCTGCAGCATGCGCTTCTCGTTGCGGATGATGACGTCCGGCGTCTTGAGCGCGAGCAGGTTCTTGAGGCGGTTGTTACGGTTGATCACGCGGCGGTAGAGGTCGTTCAGGTCGCTCGTCGCGAAGCGGCCACCGTCCAGCGGAACGAGCGGGCGGAGCTCCGGCGGGATGACGGGCAGCACGTCCAGAATCATCCACTCCGGCTTGCCGCCGGAGGCGAGGAACCCATCGACCACCTTCATGCGCTTGGCGATTTTCTTGCGGTTCTGCTTGGAGCGGGTGTTCTGCATCTGCTCCTCAAGATCCTTCATGAGCTGGGTGAGGTCGATCTTGCGCAACAGCTTGCGCACCGCCTCCGCGCCCATTTCGGCCTTGAAGCTGTCGCCGTACTTCTCGCACGCGGCGGTGTACTCGTCCTCGCCGAGGATCTGGCCCTCCTTGAGGGGCGTGTCGCCGGGCTGGATCACAATCCAGTCCTGATAGTAGAGCACGCGCTCAAGCTCATTGGACGTCTTGTCCAGAATGAGGCCGATGCGGCTCGGGTTGCACTTGAAGAACCAGATGTGGCTCACCGGCACGGCGAGCTCGACGTGGCCCATACGCTGGCGGCGCACCGAGGCGAGCGTCACCTCCACGCCACAGCGGTCGCACACCATGCCCTTGTTCTTGATGCGCTTGTACTTGCCGCACGCGCACTCCCAGTCATGCGTCGGCCCGAAGATCTTCTCGCAGAAGAGGCCGTCCTTCTCGGGGCGATAGGTGCGGTAGTTGATCGTCTCGGGGTTCTTCACCTCGCCGTGGGACCAGGCGCGGATCGTCTCGGACGAAGCCAGCGAGACCTTCACCGCGTCATAGTGGACGGATGCGTTGTACTGGCCGCCGAAAATGTCGCTCGCGTTGTAGGGATTCATTTCGAAGTTCTCCTGTTCACGAAATTAGAGGGTGAAGCCGCCGATCTCGGCAACGGGCGAGGGCGTGGCGAGAGACGCCGCCGCAGACGTCGAGGCCGAGGCGCGCGCGGGCTTGTCGGCGTCGCCGCCGAGCAGCTGCATGTCGAGGCAGAGGCCGCGCAGCTCGTGGATGAGCACCGAGAACGATTCCGGCATGCCGGAGTCGAGCACGTTCTGTCCCTTGACGATCGACTCGTAGATGCGCGTGCGGCCCTGAACGTCGTCGGACTTGACGGTGAGAAGCTCCTGCAGCGCGTAGGCGACGCCGTACGCCTCAAGGGCCCACACCTCCATTTCGCCCATGCGCTGACCGCCCAGCTGGGCCTTGCCGCCCAAAGGCTGCTGCGTGACGAGCGAGTAGGGCCCGATGGCGCGCGCGTGGATCTTGTCCGTGACCAGGTGATGCAGCTTCAACATGTAGATCACGCCCACCACGACGCGCTGGGCGAACGGCTCGCCCGTCAGACCGTCGTAGAGAACCGTCTTGCCGTCCGTGTTGATCCAGGCGACGGAGCCTTCCTCCTTCTCCTGAACCTTCCGGGCCGCCTTGAGGGCCTCGTCGATCTCGTGTTCCTGCACGCCGTCGAACACGGGCGTGGCGGCGTGGAAACCGCAGAGACGGCAGGCGAGGCCGAGGTAGGTCTCGAACAGCTGACCGAGGTTCATGCGCGACGGCACGCCCAGCGGGTTCAGCACGATGTCGACCGGCGTACCGTCCGGCAGAAACGGCATATCGCAGCTCGGCAGAATGCGCGAGATGCAACCCTTGTTACCGTGGCGGCCGGCCATCTTGTCACCGACCGAGAGGTTCTTCTTGTCAACGAGGTAGACGCGGACGCTCTTGATGACACCGCCTTCACCCACCTCGTCCTCGAACCCGTCGTCCGCCTGCGCGGCCGCGTCGTCGAGTTCCGCAAAGCGGGCGCTGAAGCGGCCGACCACCTCGTCGATCTTCTCCTTCATCGGACCATCGGCGATCTGGTAGCGGTCGTGCGCCTTCGCGAGCTTGGCCAGCAAGGTCTTCGTGATCTTCCTGTTCGCCGGGATGATGATCTCGCCGCTCTCGGCATCCGTCACGTCCAGCGAAATCTTCTCGTTCCCGAGCAGATTCGAGAGGGCCGTGGTGAGCTCCACCTCGATCTTCCGGCGCTGTTCGGCGCGCTTCTTGTCGGCTTCGCGCTGGGTCTTGCGGGGGGCGGCCTCGTCCTCTTCGTCGCCCGCGGAGGTACGCGTCGTCTGCTGGGCGGAGGTCACCTTGACCTTCATCACCACGCCCGTCGTGCCCGGCGGCACAGTGAGGGAGGTGTCGCGCACGTCGGCGGCCTTCTCGGCGAAGATGGCGCGCAGCAGGCGCTCCTCGGGCGAAAGCTCCGTCTCGCCCTTCGGCGTCACCTTGCCGACGAGGATGTCGCCCGGATGCACCTCAGCGCCCACGCGGACGATGCCGTCGGGACCGAGGTTGCGCAGCGCGTCCTCGCCGATGTTCGGGATGTCGCGCGTAATCTCCTCGGGGCCCAGCTTCGTGTCGCGCGCGCCGCACTCGAAGGTGACGATGTGCAGGGAGGTCAGCACGTCCTCGCGCACCAGACGCTCGTTCACAAGGATGGCGTCCTCGAAGTTGTATCCGCGCCACGACATGAACGCGACGAGCAGGTTCTTGCCGAGGGCGAGCTCGCCCTGGTCGGTCGCGGGGCCGTCCGCCAGGCAGTCGCCCACCGCCACCTTCTGGCCGTGCTTGACGATCGGCTTCTGGTTGAAGCAGGTGCCGGCGTTGCAGCGGCGGAACTTCTGCAGATTATAGCGGCGAATGCCCTTCGCCGGGTTGTCGTCGAACTTCGTCTTGCCCGAGGCAAGCTGACCATCCGGCGTCACCATGATGAATTCGGAGCTCACGTAGGCGACCACGCCGGGCTGATCCGCGCAGACGATGACGCGGCTATCCTTCGCCGCCACGCCTTCGAGGCCCGTGCCCACGTAGGGGCGCTCGCTGCGCAGCAGCGGCACGCCCTGGCGCATCATGTTCGCGCCCATGAGCGCACGGTTTGCGTCGTCGTGCTCCAGGAACGGGATGAGGCCGGCGGCGATCGAGATCACCTGCATCGGCGCCACGTCCATGTACTGCACCTCGGCGGCCGGCTTGTCGCAGAACTCCGTGCGGTAGCGGCAGGTCACCCGCTTCTCAGCAAAGGTCCGATCCGGGTTGAGCGGCGCGTTCGCCTGGGCGATCACATACTGCTCCTCCACGTCGGCGGGCAGATACTCCACCTCGTCCGTCACCTTGCCGTTGAGCACCAGGCGGTACGGCGTGGTGATGAAACCGAACTCGTTAATCTTCGCGTAGAGGCCGAGCGAGGAGATGAGGCCGATGTTCGGGCCTTCAGGCGTCTCGATCGGGCAGATGCGGCCGTAGTGCGAAGGATGCACGTCGCGCACCTCGAAGCCCGCGCGGTCGCGGGAGAGGCCGCCGGGGCCGAGGGCCGAGAGACGGCGCTTGTGGGCGAGGCCCGACAGCGGATTCGTCTGGTCCATGAACTGGCTCAACTGCGACCGGCTGAAGAAGTCCGAGACCACCGACGAGAACGTCTTCGAGTTGACGAGACGCTGCGGCATCAGCGCGCCCTGGTTCTGGTCGTGCACCGTCATGCGCTCGCGGATCAGGCGCTCCGTGCGGGCGAGGCCCTTGCGGCACTCGTTTTCGAGCAGTTCGCCCGTCGTGCGGATTCGGCGGTTGCCGAGATGGTCGATGTCGTCCACCTGCTCCTTGCCCATGAAGATGCGGAAGAGCAGGCGAATCGCCTCGATCACCTCGATGCCGTTCGTGTAGAGCGTGCGGAGATCCTCCGGCACCGTGCCCGAGAGGCCCAGCTTCTTGTTGATCTTGTGGCGCCCCACGTAGCCGAGATCGTAGTGGGCGAGCTCGAAGAAGAGCCGCTGGATCATCTGCTTCGCGTTGGTCGCCGTGGGCGGGTCGCCCGGGCGCATGCGCTTGTAGATGTCCTTGAGGGCGTCCTCCTCGTTGTGGATGCCGATCTTCGCGTCTTCGCGGAGCGTCTTGATGAGCGTGCCGTTGTCCACGGCCACGTCCACCACCTCCACGCGGCTGATGCCGGCGGCGGCGATCTGCTCCATCATCGCGGGCGTGCACGGGTCGTAGCGGCGGGCGATCACGGCCTGCGACTCGGTGTCGACGAGGTCCTCCTTCATGATGAGCATGTGGAGGTCCTTCTCGGACCACTTCCGGCTGGTCTCCAGCGTCTTGAAGTCGTAGAAGAGCTTGAGGATCGCTTCGTCCGAACCATAGCCCAGCGCCCGGAGGAGGGTCGTCGCGAAAAATTTCCGGCGGCGGCGGCGCTGGTCCATGAAGCACCACAGCACGTCGTTCGTGTCGAACATGATCTCGATCCACGAACCGCGGTCCGGGATGATGCGCACGCTGAGAAGCGGCTGGCCGTTCGCGTGCACAGTGCGCTCGGTGCTGATGCCCGGCGAACGGTGCAGCTGCGACACGATCACGCGCTCCGCGCCGTTGATCACAAACGCGCCGTCGTCCGTCATCATGGGCACCTCGCCCATGAAGACCTCTTCGTCGCGCACGATGTCGCCGTCCTTGAGCCTGAACTTCACATAGAGCGGCCGGGAGTAGGTCTCGCCCTCCTCAAGGGCCTCCAGGCTCGTCCACTTGGCCTCGCCGAACCGATAGCTCACGAAGTCCAGCACGTAGCGGCCGTCGTAGGACTGCATGCCGCCGTCCTTCTCCTTCGTGCGGAAAATCTCGTAGAAGATCGCCTGCAGACCCTTGTTCTCACGCTTCTCCGCAGGAACGTCGTCCTGAAGGAAATCCTTGTAGGACTTGGTCTGAATCTCGATCAGATCCGGCGTTGGCGTCGTGTTGGTATTCTGCAGCCTGCCGAATACTTTGCGCTCTGCTTTCATTGGCTTACCTTCCTCAGTTGTTCACTGACAATTCAAAACGGACACGAAAAAAACCACGGAACTCGCCGCGAATGAAGTGTGGTAAGCGACCACTTTGTTAACTGTTTCAGCGGTGAGGTGCGAAGTATAGCATTTTACCCGCGCACAGGCAAGGGGGTCCTCGCAGGAAATTACGGCATTTCCTTACGCTGAAGATAGCGCAGAACGTTATGTCGAAATCCTTTGGGCCCGCCGAAGAATCTGAACTCGGATGGCGTCATCCCCTCTCCGCACGCCAATCTTGTCTCTATCAACTTGACCGTACAGATTAAATCCGCCAGCTGAAAGAGCCGATACCGTTCGGGCTTCACCGCCTGGGCGAACTCAACCCGCACACCCGGCACGCCCGAGAAAGTCCGATGAAGAAGATTCGTGATTGGCGTTTGCCCGCAATCATAATAGATTTTCACGCGGTCGAATGACACCAGTGCATCACACTGTGCGGCAAGAAACCCGTTCAACAGAGCCGCCAAACGCATCACGATCTGTTCGGAAGAATTCACAAGCTTCTTATCGACGATAAGGCAATGATACTGAAAATCCAGTTGGCGGGCAAATGCCATCATCACAGCAAAGATCCGATAGCGGAAGCTGCGGTCAAGCACGGCGAACACTTTCTCCTGCCGTATCAACGGACCGGCGTGGAAACAAAGCTTTTCAAGGTGCAACACGCGAAAACGCCGACTGAGTTCGTCACAAACTGGAGTTATGTCGATGCGCTGATCGTGAAGAATCATCGAAACGATATAAAAGCGAGAACCTGCATCTGGATACTGCAAACGACCAGATTCATCGACAAATATGCTCAGCGTGCGCTCTTTCATGTCTCTACAACAAAAGTGACGGGGATAACCCGTCACTCAAGGCGGAGCACTTTCCCCGCATCCAGATGATCCCCGTTACGATGAGATCGGCGGACAGTATAGCAAACGGCACCGACTCACGCAAGAGGGGCCCAAGCACAGATTGGAACGGCGAAATTACCGCGAAACGGGTTCCATCGAGACGGGCAGCGTGGGGAACTGCTGGAGGAACGTCGAGGAAAGCCCGGGAATCGACCGAAGGCGGCCAAGCGCGCTGCGCGCCGTGCGGTCCACCTCGGCGTCTCCGCTGCCCTTGATGATCCTGAAGCCGCGCACGGCGCCGCCCGGGCCCAGCTGCAGCTCGACCTGCAGCGCCTGAAGCTCCGAATGCCACTTGAAGGACTCCTTGTCCCACTCCCGGCGAATGGCCTGCGCCACCAGGCTCACGCACCGCGACACCTCGCCCTCCGCAATCTGGTTGCGCGCGCCGATACGGTACCCCTGGTTCATCAGCTTCATGAACTCCTCGGGCGAGAGCGGCTTATCCGCGGCCGTCCCCCTCCCCACGGCGCGTAGGTTCGGCGGAGGGGTGATCTTCGTCGCCTTCTCGCGCAGATTCAGCGGTTTCGGCGGCTGAACGGGCGTTTTGACAAGTTTGGCCTTCTCCTTCAGGTTCAGCGGCTTCGGCTTTTCCTTCGGCTTCTCCCTCACCTGCTCGACGGCGTCCACCTTGCGGTCAGGCGCCTTCTCGGGCTCCGGCGGCGGTTTCGGCGGCTGCTTGACCTTTGGCTCCTCCTTCGGCGGCGGATTCGGGTCCGGGTCTGGATCGTCCGTCTGCTCGGCCCACGGCGGAACGAGCGTCAGGTCCATCGGGATGATCACATCCGGCGGGCGGAAGAGAATCTTCGCCATGCCCCAGAAGAACACGAAGAGGGCGACGTGGAGCACGACGGCGAGGCCGAAGGACCGCCACGAGACGGGCCCCTGACCTCCCACCCTGCGCTTGCCCTCGACGTCGTACAACCTAGTTCTCCTTCGTCACGAGCGCCATCTTCCGCACATGGCACCCGTAGACGACCTTCACCACGTCCATCACCGCCCCGTATTCAAGGCGCTCGTCGCCGCGCACCAGCACGGGCACGTCGGGGTCCGCCGCCACCTTCGCGTCCAGATCGACCTTGAGGTCGTCCAGCGTGATCGGCACGTTGTTCAGGTAGACCTTGTTGTTGACGTCCACGGTGATGACGTTCGCCTTCTTGTCCTTGGTCGGCAGCGTATCCGTCTTCGCCCGCGGCAGGGAGATCGTGATGCCCTGCTCCAGGGCGGGGATCGTGAGAATGAACGTGACGAGGAGCAGAAAAGTGAGATCGATCAGGGAATTCATGTCGATCATCGCCTTCCTCTGGACGCCGCCCCGGCGGCCATGCCTGCCGCGACGGCTCATCAGGCGCCTCTTTCCTGGTCCTGAAACTCAAGCGCGATGCGGCCCATCAGGTCGTCCGCGAAGCCCTCCATGTCCGCAAGCAGCTTCCGCACCATGCCGCTGAGCGCGCCGTGCAGCGCCACGCCCGGAATCGCGATCAGCAGGCCCACGACCGTCGTCACGAGGGCGGACGAAATGGCCGGCGCCATCGTCGCGATCGTCGCGCTGCCCGCCGCGCCCATATCCGCGAATGCGTCCAATACGCCCCACACGGTTCCAAGGAGGCCCAGCATCGGCGCCAGCGCCACAACGCCCTCGATCACGCCCATGCCCCGCTCCACGCGAATCGACTCCTCGTCGAGCACATGGTCGCAGATGGCCTTGACGAGCCCCATCTCGTGCGCCGTCAGCGCGGCCGCCACACCCGGCTGACGCCCCATGAGCAGGGACCGCACGTCCGGCGCGAACAGGCGCAGCAGCCGGTCACAGCAACTCCAGTAGATGTTCTCCAGCACGGAATGTCCGTTCTCCTTGCGCTGGAGATAATGATCGAGCACGTCCCGCCCGCCCATCACGTCGCGCGTCACGCGCCGCGACGCCCGAATCTGGTCCGTCAGCTCGCGCCACTTCCCGATGATGAACGTGAACATCACCACGCTGGCCGTCAGCTGCACCAGCACGATGCCCTTGCCCATCATGCTGGACTGCAGAAAGCCCGTCATCAGCGAATCGGCGAAACACTCAACCATGCCCGTAGTCTCCATTCTTGACCGCCGAGGTCACCTGCCCCTCCAGCGGAAGGTCCTGCCGCGACTTGCCGCACGCGGCAAGCACCTTGTCCGTCGTCTGAAAATGCGCCTTGCAGTGGTTCATCAGCCACACCGGCCCCCGCGCCCGCACCATCTTCTCCGCGAGCTCGCGCACGCGCGGGTCGCTCGACCCCGGCGGCACCACGCCCAGCGGGGCCGTCGCGCGCGGGTCAACATCCCCCGCCATGTCACACAGCGCCCGCAGAAAGCCCTCGCGCGCCAACACCGACGCCGCCGCCACCGCGATCGAATAGCTCTCGGCCTTGTGCCGCTGTTCCACCACCACCTCGCGGCCCCGCGCCTTGAGCGCGCGCCGGATCACCGCCTCCGTCGGGGCGAACTGGTCCACCACGATCCGCGGGCACGCCGCCTGCTTCTCCAGCAGCTCCTCGATGCACGTGCCATGCGCCCAGGCGAGCAGACGGTTGACGTTCCTGATCTTCGCGTAGAGGCGGTTGTAGGCCGCCGGACCGATCTTCACGACCGAGAAGCGGTCCGGGCCCAATATCGAACGGATCCTCTGCCCCATCCGCAGCAGGACGACGTTGTTCGTGATCAGCTTGCAGTCCCTCACGCCGCCTTCGTCCACGTGCTTCACGTCGCGCGCGTCGTACCACTCGATCTTCAGTTTGCGCAGCTTCTCCGCAAGCCCCTCGTCCACATAACAGCACGCGACGACCAGCGGACCGAAATAGTCGCCCTTCCCGGACTCGTCGCTGCCACCGTGCGGCAGCGACGCCGGCGTCATCTGCGGCCCCGCACCAGTCACCGTCATCCCCAGCACGCCGCCCCCCATCGTCACGGGCACCACGCCATTCGGCTCAAGAAAGAACTCCACGAAGTCCTGCGCCTGCAACCCCTGCACACAGAGCTTCCGTCGCCCGTGCTTTTCCTTCTGATAGAGCACGCAGTTGAACCCTTCGCCATCCGCCGCCGCAATCGAATAGGGCACCTGCTTCGAACGATAGTTCCCCACGGACAACAGCGCGAGGAACCGCTCCTGCTGATCTTCGTCGAGTTCAAATATAAAACATGTCTTCTGCCCGGCCATCCGTGAAAGTATACCACAATCGGGGTGAAAACGAGGCCGCCCCCGCTCATTTTCCGTCAGGGGAAGTTCTACAATCAAGTGGGACAATTCGGAAAGGCAAGGAGTCGGGATGGAGAGCGGAGGCGAAACGGAAGACGGACAGAGAACGCAAGAGACGGAAAAGGCGGGGGAAAAGGAACGTCCCCCCCCCCCCTAGGGGGCAGCGCTATGCGTCCCCAGCCGAAGCGAAGACAGCATCGACATCCCGACGAAAATACAGGATTCAGCCAACTGAAACAATGCCATAGTTACCAACGGCCATTATGCGCACACCTTTTGATGCCAACGGCTCTCTTGGATACAAGTGGAAGCGATTTGGCATCTCGTCAAGCGTGGCAATTTCGCCAAGGATGCGCCGAAGGACATTTCGCGCATCGTCGGGTGACCGCAAATCGAGCGCAATGTACGCGTAGATGTTCCGCAAGTCCTCGTATGCGGTATCGGCAATTTCGATGCTCCAACTCACAGCGAGAAATCCCGTGTGAGATCAGCAGCGGCCCGTTTAAATGAACGCTTGCGCCCTGCGGCAACATCATCAAAGCCCTTGGCGACTTCCGCGTCCAACTGTGCATCCGTAAGCGTGGCGGCATCCACACGCGAGTGCGCAGGGAACTGTACGGAGAAAGGCAAGCCTCGATGAATTACGATCTGACGATAGAACATATTGATGGCGTTCGACACAGGTACGCCAAGTCCGCACAAGATCGATTCAGCCTCGGACTTAAGTTCCGGCTCAATTCTTGCGTATAGATTCGCGGTCTTCGCCATATTGACTTTTCTCCCTTCGAAACGTCAGAAATTGTACCAAATTGTATTGGCAAACGCAATGCGCTCGACTGCTGTTGGGGGAAGGGGAAGTTGTACAATCAAGTGAGTCAATTCGGAAAAGGAACGCCCCCTAGGGGGCGCCGCGCGGAAAAACGGCAAGGGCGCCGCAGTCTCTGGTATGATGGGATCCGTCAAGACAAACCATCAAGGCCATGGAAAGGACGCCGTGAGGAATTATACCACACGACACGTGCCCGGAACGCATCTGACCTTCGAGCAGAGGCTGGCACTCGCCGCCGACTGGAACGGGCTCGTGCACACCCCACAGCCGCATCAAATGCAATTTCTCAGGATCCAATAAGCCACGGTAAGAGCTAGAATCGCTTTCCCGACCACTGGACTGAAGGCAAATCTTCGGGAGAAGAGCATTCCAATCAGCACGGGAATCGAAACGACGAGAAACGGGTTCAACCTAAATGCGTCTCCGACCCTAGAATGCAAAAGCGCATGGATGGCCCGTAGCGTTCCACAGCCCGGACACTTGTACCCGGTAAGGGCATAGAACGGACAACGCGGAAAGTTGGCGATGTCCTGTGGATTGTAGAAATATAGGAAAACCAAGCCAATGATACCAACAATTGCCATTGGTACCATTGGCCTGATATGGTGAATTGACTTTGAATATGTCATCACACACACACAATAAGGCACCATATGGGAATCGACAACGCCCCCAGAATAATGCCACACCATGCCCGACCGAGACCATGCTTATCGGGATGTTGCTTGATGTCGTGAATCGCCATGATACCAAAGGCAATCGCCAACACGCCGACGCCAGGGATGAAAGACAACAACCCCAAGTAACCAGCAATGATGGCCCACACGGAACGACCAACTGGTATTAGACACCTCAGTAATTCTGAATCACCACTGGCCGAAGCCGCTGGAATCTTCTTTTGGGGAATCCCCATGCCGCACTTCACGCAGACTACGGCCTTGTCAGATATCTGCGCACCACAATTCGGACAGAACATAAAACAACTCCTTTCATTTAATCACGACCTGTCTCAGCCCTGAGCAGCCCTTACAATCGCATTAATCACAATCAGGAGAACGGCAATGATCAAACTGGCATAAATCCAATTAAGGGCGGACTTTGAAGCTGCCTGCGCACCCGCGACATCTCCCCGCGCAAGCTTTTTGTTCACCTGAGAAGCATACACTATGGCTGTAATACCACCCGGTAGACAACAGAAACACGTTACAAGAATAGCACCAACCATATGGTTGGGAACTTGTACAGCACCTGATGCCGCTACCGTTTCACCTGTAACGGGCACGCCGCATTTCGGGCATACTACCGCTTTGTCATTGATCTGAGCTCCACATTCAGTGCAGAACATAGCATCCTCCTTTGTTTTCGTTTTGGTTTAGAATAAGGCCGTTTCCGGTCTTGTAGTTACCTGTCAACAACATAATCAAATCAACCAACGACCATATTGCGCTAATAACGCAACACGACAAAAGGCCGAAAATAAGTTGTGCAATCGCTATTCCCGTATTCTTGGTATAGAACCGATGAATACCGAAACTACCGAGAAAGACACAGAGTAGAACGGTCGTCAGCCACTCATTGGACATCGTTTTCTGCGGCATCACCACTATCGGCGAAACAGGAACACCGCACTTGATGCATACCACTGCCTTATCGTTTATCTCAGCACCGCAATTCTGACAAAACATAAGATGCCTTCCCTTATAGTTCAATATGACTTCTGAGGATTTAATCCTTACGGCGTCGCCACCGCATGATCAGCAATCATTTTTCGCATCACGATACAGAATGTAATATATGAAACTATCGCCCAGACAATAACGAAGTAAGTACCTCCAAGAAACTCAAAGCATTTTTCACACTTATCGACATCAATGCCCATGAACATTGCGATCAACGAAAACGCAAGACCTGCCATCGCTGCAAAAGCACGCCAATTACACCCGAGCTTATGGATGAAATGCTGAAAAAGACAAGCCATGTCATGGCATAACTCTTATTCCACAACATGTCTTTAATCATGCTTTGATTCATGGCCCACGCTTCCACTTTTTACTGCCTGCGCTCACATTACAAGATACGACCACCCGAACGCAGACAAAAAAGAATGGCGTGTCTCTAGAATCGGTGTTCCAAGCGAGGCACGACCAAGCGCCCTGAAAAAACACGAATAGAAGACACGCCACGTGGATACCACGCAGCGCACCCCACATATTCGGCTCTTTCGTGAAGATTTGGTCGTTTTCGCTTGAAGCCAAATACGCAAGATTGCGTACGTTGCCGGGTCCTTTCGGGATTATCCGACCCTCGAAGACCGCCGCCCTTTGCCGCGACGACGACACCGAGTTCTGCCCTACTCCGCTTGCGCGTTTGGAGCCGGTAGCATAGGCCGAAACCCACGCCTCTATACCATTCACTCAAAGGCCTATGCCCCGAGAGAACTTGCCTCATCTTACCATATTCCCGTTCACTTGTAAACGGGGCACTAAAATTTGAGTTTCCCGTCAAATTGCACAATAGAGGCCACACAGGCGATATCATTCAACCCGTTCAGCTCTTTCCATATATAGTAAGGTCGCGCGCGAGAGAGGGCTGAGTCATCGGCATAACTCGGGGTCGCTCATCGGCATAACTCGGGTCGGGCCATCAGGATGAGGCGGCCAAAGGTCCGCAATTCTTTGATTGATGCGCATCACCACCCTCAAATGGTGCGCACCGCAGACGTAAATGGTGCGCACCATTCGCTTCAGTGGTGCGTACCATTTTTCGCGCCGGTGCGCACCATCCCCTCATCCCCTAAAATGCAATTTTCTTCAAAAAACTTCGCTGCACCCATTATAGGGCGCCATATGTGCTTCGTTCAGACGAAGCAGATGAAAAGCAGTTAATCAGCCCTCATGCGTGGAAAGCCGTTTCGCAAACGCATTCAATGTCAAACACTGCACACGGGTAATCGTTCGCCTGTCTGCATGGTAGTCCCAAGGCGAAAGCATCAGAAGCCGCCCTTCGGCGCAGGCTTCAAAATAGGCTTTCGGCGGTTTGTAGAGGGATGGAAACCCATTTTCAAGCAAAACGACAAGCGGTAGCCCTTCGGCCATTGCCGCGCGCGCAATCTGCTTCTCGCCCGGGCTGATGCACGGCGAGGCGCAGAAGCCGCTCCAGAAGAAAGTGGTTGCCAATCGCCGAGAACGTCTGCCCCGCGATCTGGAGATTCCGCACCACGCGAAAGAGATCAGGATGTGCCCGCTTCACGGCCAGACGGCGCGGGTTATCGCGCACGTAGTCGATCATCCGCGCAAACTGCCCGCGCCGAAGCAGGATTCGGTCGTGATAGCCGGGTGACCAGATGGACCCGATTACTGGGCAAGTATGCCCGGCAACTGAACTCACACCCGCCTTGAAGCCCCGCACAATCGCCCCAAGAGGACGCTCCTGCTCGACCTTCACAAAAAGCACCCCGTGGAAGTGATCTGGCATCACCACCGACGCAAGCAGTTCTACATCGGGGTAACGTCGTGGAATCTCCGCCCAACAACGAGCCACAATTTCTCCCAGCTCGCTCTTTTGGATTTCCGGTCTCGCCTCACCGCCGACCAGTTCCCCGAAAATCGACCGGTGCTCAAAGACTGTCAGGGTGATCATGTAGATTCCGCGACTGCGGTAATCTCATCCCCAACACCTTTGAAGCATCCGGTCCTTCACTTTAAGTCCGTTCTGTTCATGCGCATATTTGCGCATGAACAGCATGAGCCCGCCCCCTAAACGGCGACGTCGATCTCAGACGACCACAGGCCATGCAAATTGCAATACGCCGTGGCCAGCAGCTTCCCAGACTTCGGCAGAACAACGCGCGTGGTAAACGTCGGGCGCGTCAGAGCCGCCGCCGCGCCGCTCTGCGCACCATCCGCGTGCGCGCAGAAATTGCAGCGCGCAAGCTCAATCGCATTGGGCGAACCTTCGCCCACATAGTAGAGCGCCGCCCAGGCGATATAATGCTCGCTGGTGTTCGGATGCGGAATCTGCTTGCCGATCGTGACCGTGACCTCAAACGCGCCGTCGCCCGCGGGCGTGGCGTCAATTACCGGCACATGCTTTTCATTCTGCCAGTCTGCGGTGCGAATGTAGTTGCCAATCATGTCTCCACCTCCTTGTTTGCTCTCGCGGGGCGCCACGCCGCAACCTGCGGAGCGGCAACACCAGCGAACTCAGTTTGGCTTCGAGTGTATCACATCCCGCACGCACGTGACAAGCGGAATGGACGCGCCTCGACGTGGCCCGGCGTCGGGGCCTCAGACCTCCGTCGAATCGCAGACGAGATTGTCCATGATGTAGTCTTTGCGCTCGGGCGTGTTGGCGCCCATGTAGAACTTGATCGTCTTGTCGAGCTCCGTGTCGTCGTGGCAGCCCACGGGCGTGAGGCGCATATCCTCGCCGATGAAGTCCGCGAACTCCTCGGGGTTCAACTCGCCGAGACCCTTGAAGCGCGTGATCTCGGCCTTGGCACCGCACTTGGCGATGGCCTTCTCGCGCTCCTCGTCGGTGAAGCAGTAGTACTGCTCCTTCTTGTTGCGCACGCGGAAGAGCGGCGTTTCGAGGATGAACACACGCCGGTCGAGCACGAGCTGCTTGTAGAAGCGCATGAAGAAGGTGGTGAGCAGGTTGCGGATGTGGAGGCCGTCCACATCGGCATCGGTCGCGAAGATGATCTTGCCGTACCGCAGATGCTCGAGCGCCTCCTCGATGTCGAGCGTCTTGATGAGGTTGAAGAACTCGACGTTCTTGTAGAGGACGTCCTTCGCGAGCCCGTAGGTGTTGAGGGGCTTGCCGCGCAGGAAGAAGACGGCCTGGTTGTCGGCGTTGCGGCTGCGGTTGAGCGTGCCGCCGGCTGAGACGCCCTCGGTGAGGAAGATCATGGTGTCGCTGCCCTCGGGCGCGCCGGTCTTCTTGTCCTTCTTGTCGAGCCGAAGATGGCGCTTGCAGTCCTTGAGCTGCGGCACGCGCACGCTCACGGCCTGACTGCGCTCGCGCGCCTGCTTCTTGATCGTGTTGAGCTGGCTGCGGAGCTTCGAGGTCTCCTCGACCTTCGCGACGAGCTTATCCGCCTCGGGGGCGTTCTTGTGGAAGAGCGCCTCGGCCTGCTTCTTGATCTCAGCCACGAGTTCGGCGCGGATCTCCGGCGAGCCGAGCTTCGTCTTGGCCTGCCCCTCGAAGGTCGGCTCCTGCATGCGGATCGCGATTGCGCCGATGATGCCTTCGCGGACGTCGTCGCCGTCGAACTTCTTCTTCGAGTATTCGTTGAGGGCCTTCGTGAGGCCCTCCTTGAACGCCGTGAGGTGCGTGCCGCCCTCGGTCGTGTGCTGGCCGTTCACGAAGGAGTAGTACTCCTCCGAAAAGCGGCTCGTGTGGGTGAACACGAACTCAAGCGTCTTCGAGCGGAAGTGGAACGGCTGGTAGATCTTCTCGAATTGGGCCTCGTCCTGGATGAGGTCCGCAAGCCCCTCGTCGGAGACGACCTTCGTGCCGTTGAGGTCGAGCGTGAGGCCGGCGTTGAGGTAGGCGTACATCTTGAGGCGGCGCATCACGTGGTCTTCGCGGAAGCGGAACTTCTTGAAGATCGTAGAGTCGGGCAGGAACTCGACGAGCGTGCCGTTGCGCTCGCCCGCATCCTTGCACTTGCCGCGGCGCTTCCCCTTGAGAACGCCCTTCTCGAACGTCGCGTCCGAATACTCGCCGTCGCGCACGGCCCGCACGTAGAAGCGGTCCGAAAGCGCGTTCACGGCCTTCGTGCCGACACCGTTCATGCCGACGGAGAACTGGAAGCTCTCGGTGTTGAACTTACCACCCGTGTTAAGCTCGCTCACGCAGTCCACGACCTTCCCGAGCGGGATGCCGCGCCCGAAGTCGCGGATGCTGCAGGCGCCGGAGTTCCAGTCGAGCTTGATCTCGATCCGCCGCCCGTGCCCCATGATGAACTCGTCGATCGCGTTGTCGATCACTTCCTTCAGAAGCACGTAGATGCCGTCGTCGTAGTCGCTGCCGTCGCCCGCGCGGCCAATGTACATGCCAAGGCGCCGGCGGATGTGCTCCATCGGGTTCAGATGCTGGATGTTGTCGTCGTCGTACCTGCCTGCTGCCATCTCGTCGTCTCTTCGCTTCGTCTCTCGGTCGGTCGTCGTGGAGGAGGCGGACTAGCCGCGAATGAGGGCCAGCATCGCGTCGCGCCGCTCGGCCATCAGCGCGGGCGTCTTCGCCTCAAGGTTGAGGCGCACGAGCGGTTCGGTGTTCGACATGCGGACGTTGCACCACCAGCCCTCGGCGTCCCAGCGATCGACGGAGACGCCGTCGAGCTCGAAGAAGTCCGGGAACTGGACCTTGACCTTCGCCAGCACGGCCGCGGCGTCCGCCACCTTCGAGTTGATCTCGCCGCTCTGCGCGTACTTGCGCAGAGGCGCGACAAGGGCGCTGAGCGGCTTGTCGCTCTTCGAGACGATGTTCGCGAGGGCGAACGTCGCCATCGAGCTGGACTCGGCCGTCGAGTTTGCCTTGAAATAGTAGTGGCCCGAGAGTTCGCCCGCGAAGATCGCGTCGTTCGCGCGCATCTGCTCCTTGATGAAGGAGTGCCCCACGCGGCTCATCATCGGCCGCCCGCCGGCGGCGGCAATGACCTCCTGCGCGACCTTGGAGGAGCGGAGATCGTAGAAGCACGCGGCACCGGGATTGGCCTGCAGCAGGTCGCCGGCGATGAGGGCCGTCATGAAGTCCATGGGGATGACCTCGCCCGTCTCGTCCAGGAAGCCCGCACGGTCCGCATCGCCGTCGAACGCGACGCCGAAGGCGTATTTGCCGGGGTTCGCGCGCATGAGCGCCTGAAGGTCCCTGAGCGTCTCGACGTGAAGCGGGTTCGCGTCGTGGTTCGGGAAGTCGCCGTCGTATTCGCCGTAGAGGGCGTCGTAGGTGAGCGGAGAGCCGGCGAACGCCACGCTCTCGGCGATGCCCATGCCGTTCGCGAAATCGACGGCGATGTGGAGGGGCCGCGCCATGTGCTGGAAGGTCGCGACGTGTGCGGCGTATTCCTTCGAGACGTCCGCGTGGATGATCTCGCCACGACCGCGGGGCGGCTCATTGAGATCCATCTCGGCGACCAGCCGCTCGATGTCCTTGATGCCCGTCGCGCCGGAGATCGGCACGGCGTTCGCCCGACAGAGTTTGCAGCCGTTCCACTCCTTCGTGTTGTGGGAGGCCGTGATCATCACGCTGCCGTCCGCCTTGAAATGGGAATTGGCGAAGTAGCTCATCGGCGTGGAGGCGAGGCCGATGTCGATCACGTCCACGCCCTCGTCCACGAGCCCCTGCGCGAAGGCGTCGAACAGCGGCTTGGAGTGGACGCGGCAGTCGCGGGCGACGACCACTTTGCCGACCCGGGCGAACTGCGCGTAGGCGCGCGCGATCTTGTAGAAGACATCCTGCGTGAGGTCCTCGCCGTAGATGCCGCGAATGTCGTAGGCCTTGAAGATTCCCATGGTTTCCTCTTTCTCTTTGTCAAACTGAATTCGGGTTATAAAAAACGCGGCCGCACAGATCATGCGACCGCGGCTTCACGCGCCTGACGGCGCGAACGTCACTTCGCGGCCGGGGCGGGCGCGGGCGCCGCAGGCTTCGCGGCCGGGGCTGGAGCC